>JBHHVM010000032.1:0-14116 GCA_046754265.1 Phycisphaerae bacterium | reverse complement strand
TCATTGAATCGCTGGGGCGTCATGAGAATCTCGCCCCCGCAGGTGACCGGAACGCGAGTCTGCCAGTGGATGGGAATGGATTCCCGCCAAGTGGGGTGCGAGAAAGGATTCTCGCACCAGTTTACGATTGTATGTGGGTTCCACCTTAGCACCGTTCCACGGCGATGGCCAGCGCTTCCCCGCCACCGATACACGCGGTGGCCACTCCGATCTTGCCACCGGTCCGGTGCAGGGCCCGTATGGCGGTGCCGATGATCCGCGCCCCGCTGGCCCCGATGGGATGACCCAGGGCCACCGCGCCGCCGTAGATATTGACCTTCTCGTGGGGGATGCCCAACTCCTGCATGGCCAACATCGGCACCAGGGCGAACGCTTCGTTGATCTCCCAGATGTCTACGTCCGCCACTTTGAGGTTCAACTTTTCCTGCAAGCTGCGCAGGGCAGCCACCGGGGCGGTGGTGAACCATTCCGGTTCCGCCGCCGCCGGGGCATAGCCAAGAATCCGGGCTTCGACCGGGATGTTGAGGGCCTGGGCCTTTTCTTCCGAACAGACCACCATGGCGGCTGCCCCGTCGTCGATGTTGGAAGCATTGCCAGCCGTGATGGTGCCCGACTCGTCGAATGCGGGCCTAAGCTTGCGAAGTTTGTCTTGGTTGAACTTGAGCACGTCTTCATCCTGGTCCACCGCCACGGTGCCCTTGCGATTGCGGATTTCCACCGGGGCAATCATCTCGGCCAGGATGCCTTCGTCCTGGGCTTTGCGGGCCCGGACATAGCTTTCCACTGCAAACTCGTCCTGGGCATCGCGGCTGATGCTGTATTTGGCGGCGCCCATCTCTGCGCAGATGCCCATGTGCTTTCCGCTGTAAGCATCAGACAGGCCATCGCGAATCATGGCATCGACCAGTTTCCCGTCGCCCAGCCGATACCCGGCCCGGGCCTTGGGCAGCAGATACGGCGCGTTGCTCATGCTCTCGGTTCCGCCGGCTATCACCAGGGCGACATCGCCGCATTGAATCGCCTGGGACGCCGTAATGACGGTCTGGATCGACGAACCGCACAGTTTGTTCACCGTGAAGCACGGCACGCGGCTGGGGATGCCTGCTGCGAGGCTGGCCTGCCGCCCGATACCTTGGCCGCCGCCGGCTGAGATGACGTTGCCCATCACCACTTCATCCACCTGGTCCCCCTCGACGCCTGCCTTCTCCAAGCTGGCCTTGATCGCGGTGCCGCCCAGTTGGGCTGCGGTCTGACTGGAAAGGGAGCCCATCAAGGCCCCGAAGGCGGTCCGCTTGGTGCCGGCAATAAATATGTTTCTTAGCATGGTGGAACTCCTGCAATGAGTCTCGACAATCCGCGGGTCATCATAGCGACCGGCCGCGCCATCGGCCAGGTGTGTGGCGTCTTACGGGGTGGACCCTTGATGGCTAAACAGCAGGTACATGCCGAAGCCGTACACGGCTGCCAGCATGATGCTGTCGAAACCGAAGCGCAGGATGCGCCGCTTGGTCCGGTAGGTCAGGGCTGCCACCGTGATCCCGGTCAACAGCAGGGGCAGCAGTCCGGTGATCGTGTTTTGCAGGGCGTCGAACTGGTCACCGGCCATTAGCAAAGCCTGACCCGTCCCAGCCGACACGATCTTCAGCAGCGGAATCACCAGAATGTTGAACATGTTCGAGCCGAAGATGTTGCCCAAGGCCAGGTCCAGGTGCCCCAACTTCAAGGCCGCCAAACAGGTGACGACTTCGGGCAGCGAAGTGGCCAATGCCAGGAACGCCGCGCCCACGAAGCTGGCCCCCAAGGGTCGGCCCAACGCCTCGATGGGATGAACGGCTAACACGTCGCCGGTTTGGGTCAGCCACCAGGCGGCGGCCACGAGCAGCACGGCGATCAGGGCGATGCTCCAGCCCAGCCCGGCTGTTCCCTGGCGTGCCTTTTTGTCATTGCCGGCCCTTTCCTTGCCGTTGTGCTCGAAACGGTAGGTTAGCCGGACGAACATCAGGTAGCACCCCACGATGAGGGCGCAGACGACCCACTCGCACCAGGCGGCTGCGCCTGGCTGCTGGCGATCCATGAACTCCTGCACCAGGGTGATGCCCAAGAGGGACAGGCAAATCAGGATGATGCCGAATGAGCTGGTCAGGACGTGCGAAGATCCGCCAGCCCGGCCCAGCACCGAGCCCTCGCCCATCACGAAGTTGATCATCACGATCAAGATGATATTAAAGCTGCAACTGCCGAAGATGGTGGCAAAAGCCAGGTTTGGATTGCCGATTCCCACGGCGGTGGCGCCGGTGACGACCTCCGGCAGCGAGGTCACCGTGGCCAGCAACAACATGCCGATCCAGGCTTTGCCCAGGTTCAGTTCATCGCCCAGCTTGTCGGCCAAGACCGTCAGCCGGGACGCCAGAAAGACCACAAACCAGCCCGAAACCAGGATCTCCAGGAACAGCGCCCAAGTGGGCAGGTCGGCTTGAAAGTACAGGCGGCTGAGCACGGTTGAGGGTTCATCCCACAGGGGCGGTCATCCCACGCCGGCCGAATTATAGGCGACAGCCGGAGAAGGACCAATTCCAAACCGCTGCCAAGACTCGAACCGGTTAATCGCGGTGGCTGGGGTCCCGGAAATCGGGTCGGGTTTCAAGATGCCCGAAAGAAACGCTCGGACCGGCCACCCGCTTCCACCTTCACTCGAATCCGGCGTTGGCATCCGGGGCACCAGCCCACGTATGCGGTGCCCTCGGCGTTGCGATAGATTCGGGTGTAGAATCCGCAGCAGTCGAAGTGTATCCCCAGCCAGGGACGCTCACCCGACTTGGTGCAGAACTCGTCGCCATCCCCTGCAAAAACGTCGATGCCAGGCGTGTCCGTGCTCACGCCGATGGTATCGGCCCGATCCCTAGCTGGGCTGCAATCGGGCGTTGACCCAATCGCAGATCCCGGCCGAGAGGGCGTCAGCCCGGGTGCTCAACTCCGCCAATTGGGCCAAAAACTCGCCCGCGACCTCCGCGTCGTCGATCTCCGGCAGGTTGACTCGGACGCTGAAGCGGGCCGACTCGACGCAGGCCCGGGCCAGACAGGCGGCCACGCCCAGATCGCTGACCAGGTACTTACCGGCTTGCTCCTTGGATTCATCCATGGCAGCCAATGCCTCGGTGGCCACCGCCGCCATCTCGGCCGGCACCATCGTCGCGGTGATCAAGGCCCCCTGTCGAGCTGCCGAATCGGCCGGGTTATTTTTCATGGCCTTGTTGGCGTCGCTCAATGTCTGATAGGCAGCCATGTCTTCGGTCACCAGGCGGCGCAGCAGTTGATCGGCCCGGGCCAGCCGCTCCGTCGCCTTGGTCACGGCTGGGCTGGCACCCTTGGTATAGGCCAGCACCATCCGGGCCATCGCACAACCCAACGAACCAGCCAGCGCAGCCACGCTCCCTCCGCCCGGCGTCGGCGAGCGCTCTGCCAACCGGTCCAGAAAGCCATTCACGGGTTGATTTAATATGTCATCAAGTGTCACTGACATGCGATCTCCCATGTGGCACCGGTTTTTAGCCGGTGAAATCGGACGCATCTACGCCATCGCTTCGGCGGCAAGTAGGGCTTGCCACAACCGGGCTTGGATCGGATCGGCAGGGCGGGCAGCCAAGTCCCGCGCGGCTGGACCCAGGTCATCCGCCCGGTCGATATCGTACCAGCTCTCCAGCAGGGCGGCGCCGCCGGCCGTGCTTTCCGCATTGATCCGCAAGCCCTCAGCCACCGTCGGCCCGCCCCAGTCAATCCCTTCCAACAGCCCCGGGCAACCGCCCGCGACGCCCAGCAGATAGATACCCCCGTCTTTGCAGGGGCCCAGGCACACGCGATGCCCATTCAGGGCTTCGAGCGCGTCAACCAAACGCTCCGGAGGCGTTGTCGGGCTATCGGCCCCCAGGCATAGGACTTTGGGGTGGCCCATCGACAGGGCCCGGTGAATGTTCCGATCCAAGCGATCGCCCAGATTGCCGTCACCCTGCGGCCAAACCACCCAATCGGGCCCGACCAGTTGGCTGAATCTTGCACCGGAATCATCCGGCGAGACCACCACGAACCGCTGCGCCGGGATGGCCCGCGCCAGACACTGACAGGTATAGGCCACACACGCCGCGTGCAGGTCGGCGGCCATCTCCGGGGAAAGCGGTGGGCACAGTCGCGTGTTCACGCGTCCGGGTTGGGGACATTTGGCGAAAACCAGGATGGCTGGCGGTTTCATGGGTAGCCAGACTACCCCAGTCGTGCCCCCCACACAAAGCAAGTCGCCTTTTGTTGACACGGCGCCTCTCGCTGGGAGAATGCCCGCGCCGGGAAAGTCGAAAATCGAAAGTCGAAACTCGAAAGTCGAAAACCGAAAACCGAAACACAAACAAAGGAGCCTTCTTGTGAAACGCTATTATTTTGTAGGTCTGTCGGCAGTTGGCCTCGCCATCCTGGCAACCCTAACCCTGGCCATCCGCCCCCACCGTGCCGCGGCCCACTGCCAGGTCCCTTGCGGCATCTATGACGACGCCGCCCGAATCGCCCGTCTTAAAGAAGACGCGGCCACCATCGCCAAGGCCATCACTAATATCAATCAACAGGCTGCCGCCCACGACGCCAAGGGCATCAATCAAGCCATCCGTTGGGTGATCACCAAGGAAAACCACGCCTCAAACATTATCGAAGTCGTCTCCGAATACTTCCTGACCCAAAAAGTCAAACCGGTGGCCCCCGGCGCCGACGGCTACGACGCCTACCTCAAGAAGCTGGGTGATCACCATGCCGTCATGGTGGCGGCCATGAAGACCAAACAGGACGCCAACCCCGCCACGGTCGAAGCGCTGCTCCACGCCATAGACGCTCTGGCTGCTCACTATTAGCGCATGGCGTCGCGCCGGGAACCCGAGTACGATGGCCGTCGCCGACCAAGCCCACGGTGTATGACCATTGGCTCCGGGGCGGTGTGACCTGCATCATGGAATTGAAGGAGGACGCGACGTGAAGAACATCTTTACTTATGGTCTGGCAGCCGGGGCAGTCGGAATCTTGCTGGCCGGCGCCGTGGGCTGCGCCTCCGGCGGAGGTGGGGGAGGTGGCGGGGGCGGGCAACCACCGGCCGACACCGACATGGGCCCAGGCGATGAACCCGTTGAATTCACGCTCTGTCAATCCCCGGGCGGCGAGGACAACGGCATTGATTTTGACGGTTTTGGCAGTACCCGGTTGACTTTCAGCAGCATAGGCCTGGGGCGCCACGTGTTGTTGCTCGACGGCCAGACGCTCACTTTTCAGTTCGATCAGCCTATCCCCTTCTGTGCGGTCAACCCGGACAATATCAAGCTGGTCGATCGAGCCACCGACCAGGACATCCCGCTGCTTCCGGAACAACTGACCCGAGAAAATATCCTCGACGATCAGGGCGAGGTCATCGCCAGCATTATTCTCGTCGAGCTTCCCGATTCGCTTACGGCTGGCAGTGATTATGAACTCACCTTCGACAGCCAGACGCTGGGGCTCGACGGCGAGTTTCAGCAGAATCCCGGCACCGCCAACCGATCCAACGGCACGCTGCCCAGCGGCGACGGCAACCCCGGCGGCGATTTCGTCCAACTGTTTCGGGCCATCGGGTTCGGCAACTTCCTGACCAGTACGCAACAGGCGGCTGGGATGGACCTGGACGACAACGACAACCTTTACATCCTGTCCCAGAACGGCTTGTTCGGGCCTTTTGATTCGCCCAAGGAAGTGGCCGGCGGCGACCAACTGGCTGCGAATCTGCCCAGCCTGGCCAGTCGGCCCATCGTGGTCAACAACGCCGGCAACATCGTCGTCAAAGACAACATCAGCGACGGCGTGGTCTTCGAGGTCGATCCGAACACCGGCCAGGCCCAGCAGATCGCCACTTCGGACGGGTCCAGTCTGCCCGAGGACTTCGTGGTGGCTCCGGCGGGATATGGCAGCGTTGAACGCTCGGCGGTCGAGCCCGGCGACGTGATCGTGTCGGACACCGGCAGTCTTTTCGTTCTGGATGTGCGGGCAGGCGCCGGCAAGAAAGGCAACCTCAACTTCGTGGATCGGGCCGGCCTGATTACTGACACGTACGTGTCACTTTTCGTGCCGCCGGCCGTTGATGGTGCTCCCCAGGTCGTCTACGGCACCTACAAGCCCGAGGAGGGCCCCGGCTTCGAGATGCACCGCATCCTGCCCAACGGCGGTTTGGACCGCTCTGGATTCACCAACCCCTCCATTCTGCGCGAGGTCGAAGCGACCGCGGCCATCAAACTGGACACCATTCAGGGCCGGCAAGAGTACCTCATTCTCGGCACGGTGGATCAATCGCTGGTCGATTTAAGGCAAAACCTCCCGCCCGACTTTGATAGCAGGGCGTTGATGATTTACAACGAAACCGAAAACAGGCTTCAAGTGCTGGGCGACCTGCCCATTGACGCCTTCGCGTTCACGTTCGGCCCGTTCTCCGACGTGGTGATGACGTCCGATTTGGATACGGCTTACGTCTCCCTGCCCAATCTGAACACCGTCGTGCAGTTCACCGGCTTTAGCAACGGGGCCGATTCAGCCGGCGACCCGCCCTGTGATTCGGCATTGGATGACGGACTGGCCGTCGCCGACGGAAGCGCCCGGGTCTTCCGCAGCACCCTGGGCAACGGTCGGCACTTGCTCATGGGCGTCCCGGCCGTACTCCAATTCGACATGGATCAGCCGGTGCCGCTGTGTGCGGTCAACTCGGACAACATCCGGCTGGGCGACGTTGGTACGGGGCAGTCCATCTCCTTGGACGGCCAACGCATGACCCGGCGCCTGATCACCGACGAAGCGGCCAACGTCAGCCTGGGTTGCCGAATCACCATCGATCTGCCTTCGTCCCTGACGGCTGGATCGCTCTACGAACTGACCTTCGACAGCCAAGCGCTGGGCCTCGACGGCGAGTTCGCTTCCAACGGCGACAACGGCCACCTCCCCAGTGGGGACGGCACGCCGGGCGGTGACTTCGTGCAGGTCTTTCAACTCATCCAAGGGGATTACTTCCTGACTGAAACCGGCGGGGCTACCGGTATCGACCTTGACGGCAACGACGAGCTTTACGCCTCGACGGCCGTCAACATCATGGGGCCTTTCGCGGCGCCGGCCACTCCGGGCCCGGCCGACACCATTGCGGTCGGATCGGGTCAGGAGATATCCGGGACCGATGCGCTGCAAGCCGGCAAACCGATGGTGGCCAACGATGAAGGCGGCGCGGCGGCGGCGACTTACGCATCGCTGCGGAACAATCGGCTGTACGACGCCGATCCGGTCACGGGCATCACCGAGATCTTCCAGGTCGGATTCGGCCAACCCGGGCTGGGCAGCTTCGAGATCGACATGGTCCAGGCACCGGCGGGATTCGCCGGCGACTATATCGTCCACAACGAGCAGCGCGGCGTTCTCTTCAACATCGCTTCGGGAGATGCCACCACGTTGTTCGAGTCCGACAATCAGATCGACGATTTCAGATCCATCTACGTCACCCCGGCAAGCCTGGGCGGGCCTTCGGTGCTGGCCACCCAATCCAACACCTTCGATTCAACCCTGACCGTCGTTGAAATCGCATCCGACGGGCAGCAGACCCCGCGCTTCCAGACGCTATCGGGCGCCACCGGGCAAGCGTCCGCCCAGCTCCAGGACTACCTGGGCGACGACGAGTATCTCATCCTGGGTCAGTGGGATCGATCCGAAGCCACGTTGGCGACGGAACAAATCAGTGACACCGGCTCGGGCACCGAATTGATCCTGTACAATCCGGCCCAAAACCGGGTGCAGGTCATGGGCATGTTCTCGGCGGGCTCGGACATGACCTTCACGCAGGATGTTGAAACCATCTTCACCGCCCACCCCGACTTGCGGGCGGCACTGCGTTTTGAGGGGCTGTAGCCGTCAAAGCGGCCCAAGGGTAGGGCAGGGGGTTCCCCTGCCACGTGAAAACGGCAGGTCAACGTTCCGCGTGCGCGGAACAACGACCTGCCCTACTTTGTGTGTGCTCCACCGGTTGAAAACCGGTGCCACATGTTGAAGACCGGCGGGGCAACGCTTCTTATTTCAACGAGTCGGCCACGGCCCGTTCGCGCTCGATGAGCAGTTGCAGAACCTCGGCTGCGTCGTCCAGCGTTCGTAGGGACTCGACGGTGTCGTCGTCTTGAAGCATGCGCATCAGCCTGGCCAGCACGTGCAGGTGGGCCTGGCTTTCGTGGCTGCAAATCAGAAAGAACAACTGGGTCATGGCTCCGTCCGGTGCCCCGAACCCCACGGGATGCACCACCCGCCCGATG
The DNA here is from genome assembly GCA_046754265.1 of Phycisphaerae bacterium. GTDB lineage: Bacteria > Planctomycetota > Phycisphaerae > UBA1845 > UBA1845 > OFTM209. The sequence goes on along the minus strand of JBHHVM010000032.1, from coordinate 5,786 downwards.
CACACCAACGGCTCAGCCGTGGCGTAAGGCAGCGGCTGGGCTGGGTGGGGAATGGCCAGCCCGCCGGGCAGGGCTGTGCTGCCGGCCGCTTCGCGAGTCCGCAGGGCCTCGAACAGTTCCTTGCCGTCATAGAGCAGTTGGGTGCGGTCGGCTAGATTGACCAGCTCCCGCAGAACGCTGGTCTTGGTCGAGGCGGCCATCTGCAGTTCGATGCCCTCGGCGCCGATGAGGTCCGTCACCCTGGAAGCGCCCGCCTGGGTCGCGCTGCCTATGCTGCGATCCAGCGTCGCCAAACGGTCATCCGGTAGGGTCAGCATCCGGCTCTGCAACCAGTCGTGAACCTGGATCATGTTGAACCGCCATTGGCCCCCCACGCGGCGACCGGGCAGGTTGCCGTGGTTGGCTTCGCGCTGGACCTGGCGCGGGTCCATGCCCACGAAGCGGGCGAACTCCTCCAAACTCATGCTGCGATACGGCACGGCCGGGGTCCTCCAGCGCCTGCGACTGCCCGCGATGTCCATGCGGGTCCGTTTATCATCAATGGATTCTACGTCGGTCAAAAGCCCCAGTCAGCTTTGATCGCGACGCGGGCGCTGCCGCTTGAACGCCCCTGAATCCCCCGGCACCAAGGCCCTGCCAGTGCTATTATTGCGGGTGGGCCCGCGGACCCTACGCCGGGCCTATTCCGCAGCCCCTTCCGGCGGCAACAGGTCCAACTCCGCCGTGATGGACTGCAACGCGGAAATGCAATGGGCGATGTGCTCGTCCAAGGTCAAGCCTAACATCTTGGCGCCCTCGTCGATGTCTTGGCGCGACACCGCGGCCGCGAACTGCTTGGCCTTTAACTTCTTCTTGACGCTCTTGGGTTTCATGCCACCAAGCCGTTTCGGACGGACCAGGGCCACCGCGTGGATGAATCCGCACAACTCATCCACCGCAAAAAGCGTTTTGCGGAGCGGCGTGTCCCGCGGATACTCTTCCACGTTCCAATCCGCATGAGAAAGAATCGCCTCGATAACTTCCTCGTCGATGCCCTTTTCTCGAAGAATCTTGGCCCCCTGGCGGGTATGCTGCGGCGGGTCGGGCCAGCGCTCATAATCGAAGTCGTGCAACAGGCCCACCAGGCCCCAACGTTCCTCGTCGTGGCTGCCTAAACGCGCGAAATGGCGCATGGCAGCCTCGACCGCCAGGGCGTGCTTAATCAAGGCCTCATTGGCGATGTACTCTTTGAGCAGTGCCATAGCTTGGTCACGATTCATGTGCGGACTCCTTGGTCGCCAGGTCTGCCCATCGGCCGAGGTTTGACGGCGCCTGGCTGGGGGCTATCATTTCCTGTGGCGGTCCCATGCCGACCGCACCACCAGGACTCACTCGGCCGATCCGGCAGGATCAGCCGGGCGGAACCCGATTATAAGGCGAGCCCTTGCAGGATCGACAGCGAGAACGCTTTTCCGCCGATGAGCTGGCCGTCGTCTTGAGCCGGTACGATCTCGGGCCGATTGAATCCATCACCGAGTTCCAGCGCGGGTCCCGGCGCCGACCCAAGGTGGGCATCGTCTCTAAGCGCGGGAAATTCCTCCTCAAACGCCGAACCCGGGCCGAGGCAGCTTCGGCCCGCCTGGCCTATTCCCACCGTCTTCAGCAACACCTTTCCCAGGTCGGATTTACCCTGCCGACCCTGATCCCGGTCGACACCGACGGCGAGCTGGTCCTCCAGCGGGGCGGGTATGTCTACGAGCTTTTCGAATTCGTTCGCGGGCAAAGTTACGATGGCTCCGGGCAGCAGACCCAATCGTCCGGCCGGACGCTGGCGGCGTTTCATCAGGCTGTGGCAAGTTTCCCCAACCCCGAAAGTCCGCACCACGGTGACTACCACGACTGCAACCCGGTTATGACCGCGCTGACCACCTTGCCCGGGGCCATGTCCAGCCACGACAGTGCCATGGGTCTGGAATCCGAATTGATCGATCTGAGCGTCGATCTGGTCGAACCCTATGAGCGTTGCTGCAAGATCACCAACGACCTGGGCCTGAGAACCTGGCCATGCTCGGTGATCCATGCCGACTGGCACCCCGGCAACATGCTCTTCCGGCACCAGAAGGTGGTGGCGGTGGTCGATTACGACGCCGCCCGTTCGGGGCAGCCGGTCATCGATACCGCCAACGGCCTGCTTCAGTTTTCCATGCTGTCCGCCAAACACATCGAGAACTGGCCCGACGAAATCGACCTGCCCCGGGCCCGGCTGTTTGTCGAGGGGTACGTTTCGCTGCAGCCTCTGACGCCCGAAGAACGCATGGCCCTTCCCCACCTGATGATCGAAGCCCTGGTGGCAGAGTCTGTTTTGCCCGCGGCGGCGACCGGAAGTTTCGGGCGCTACCAAGGCGTGCGCTTCTTGAACATGGTCCGCCGCAAGGTTGCCTGGATGGAACAACACGCCGACGAACTGGCAGACTGCATCGCGGCCGCCGCCACGCCCTGAAGGGCGCCCGCGCCTTTGTGTGGCACCCAGGACGCGCCCTATCCGGTAGCGTCCTGCCAACCGGTGGAGGACACAGGTGACAAACCTTTGCCACACTTTAGGAAGCACTCTAATCAGAATCTGTGCGGACCACGTCCCAACTGCCGGCTGGGCTGCGTTGAAAGTGGATCAGGGGGCGTTTCTTGCGGGTCAGCTCGCTGGATCGACCATCGATCCGCAGCACGACCCGGCCACTCCAGTCGATGTGCAATTGGGCACAGTTGATCGAAAACCGATCGACGTTTTCGGTGTCGATCACAATTCGGCCGGGCGTCGGGTTGGACCCGCCGGCCCATGCGCCGGTGGCGCCTTTGCGGATGGCTTCGATTCGCAGCCAGCCGTCCTGCTGCTCGTCCAGCGACAACAGCCGAATCTCAACGCGATTCTCCGGATCGGGCTCGGCCGGCGGAGTTGGGGCCGGGGGGGCTTGGGGTTCAGCCGGTTTGGTGGTTGCGACCCGGGCGGCTTCGTGCTCGGCCTTGGGACATCCGATCAGCGGCACCATCAACCCTGCGATCGCCAAAGTGGCCGGCTGGGTCCATTTCGATCGCTTCATTTGACCATCCTCCCGCCCGTTGCATCCGGTCGCCCCATCTTGTACCGTCGAGATGCAACGGCCAAGGAATCACGCGAAAGCCCAATGACACTATGCCCGAATTGACGCCGAAACAAATCGTCGAAATTCTGGATCGCCACATCATCGGCCAAGACGATGCCAAGCGAGCCGTGGCCGTCGCCATTCGCAACCGCTGGCGACGCCAGCAACTGCCCGAGCACATGCGGGCTGAGGTCGGACCCAAGAACATCATCATGATAGGCCCCACGGGCGTCGGCAAGACCGAAATCGCCCGGCGCATGGCTGGGGTCATCAATGCGCCCATGGTCAAGGTCGAAGCCACGAAATACACCGAGGTGGGCTACGTCGGCCGAGACGTCGAGAGCATCGTCCGCGACCTGGTGGACGAAGCCGTGCATATCGTCCGGCAAGAGCAGACCGAGGTGGTCCGCGAAGAGGCCCAGCGCCGAACCGAAGAAGCCCTTTTGGACGCCCTCCTGCCGGCCACCGACGTCCAATCAGCCCCGTATGACGGGCCTGAATCGTCGGTCGAGCAGGAACAGGCGGCCGAGCGCCGGCGCCGCAGCCGCGAAAAACTCCGCGCCAAGATGCAAGCTGGTGAGTTGGAAGACGCCCAGGTGGAATTGACCGTCGAGAAGCGGGTTACGCCCGTCGGCATGTTCGCCACCACCGTCGGCATGGACCAGATGGGGCCCGACCTCCAGAACTTCATGGAACAACTCATGCCCTCGCAGGCCAAGCCCCAACGCAGGCCCGTCCGCGAGGCCCGCAAGATCATGTTCCAACAAGAATGCGACAAACTCATAGATCCGAATAAAGTCAACGAATTGGCCATCCAGCGGACGGAGAACAACGGCATCATCTTCATCGATGAAATCGACAAGGTTTGTGGCCCCGGCGGCATGGGCCCCGAGGTTTCTCGCCAGGGCGTGCAGCGCGATCTGCTGCCCATCGTGGAAGGCTGCACCGTCAACACCCGTTGCGGGCCGGTCAAGACCGACCACGTGCTCTGCATCGCAGCCGGCGCGTTTCACGCCACTAGACCCAGCGACCTGATGCCCGAACTCCAGGGGCGATTCCCCATCCGAGTCGAATTGGCCGACCTGACCGGCGAAGACTTCCGCCGCATTCTCACCGAGCCCGAAGGCGCCCTCATCAAACAACAAATTGCCCTGATGGCCACCGAAGGCGTCAAGCTGAATTTCACCGACGATGCCATCACCGGTCTGGCTGAGATGGCCTACCGCACCAACCAGAATTGCCAGAACATCGGTGCCCGCCGCCTGCACTCAGCCATGGAAAAGCTGATGGAAACGCTGTCCTTTGATGCCCCGGACCACAGGGGCGAGTCCATCGTCATCGACCGGGATCTGGTCGAGGAGCGCCTGGCCGGCCTGGATCGAGACGAGTCCCGAGTCCAATTCGGCTTTCGACCCCCGAAACCTGATTCTTGATCGGCCGCCACGTAAGCTATTGACAACAATGTGGTTACGTGCAATACGCTCCGCCGAAAACGTCGCGGACCGACCTGTCGAGGCTGGTTCTGCGGTTGCAGACGCCTGCCTATGGCGTCGATGATAGACCCGTGGTACAATTTCGGGTCTGGCGGTCAGCTTCGGGTCCCGTGTGGCCCGAGACCCGGTGTCGCCGACCGTCCGAATTGTGAGGCCCCCAGCAGTTGGAGAGCAGGACAACGTGATCAAAGTTAGACCGCGCGGCAACGAATCCATTCAGCAGGTGCTCAAACGCTTCAAACGTCTTTGCCAGCGCGAGGGCCTGACCCGCGAAATGAAGCGAACCAGTTACTACGAAAAACCCTCCGAGCGAAAACGTCGCAAGGCCCGCAAGTCTCAACGACGCCACGCCCTCGCCTAGCGTCATATATCTACGCCAACAGTCGTTCGACGCACGGATCAACCGGTGTGCCCTGAGGGGCTGCGCCGTTGCTTCGGCGTTTGGACTTCATCTATGCATTGACAGCCGCGGTGACTTGGGCAGTGGCTTGATCGACTTGGTCGGAGGTGTTGAAGCGCCCCAGGCTGAAGCGGACGGCGCCGAGGGCGATGGGTCGAGGCACGTTCATGGCTTGCAGGACGGCTGAGGGTTCGGCGCGGTCGGCGTGGCAGGCAGCCCCGGATGACGCCGCCAAGTTGTCCATGCTGGCGAGCAGGTCGGGGCCTATCCGGTCGACGAAGCCGAGGTTGAGCGTGTTGGGCAGTCGCAGGTCGGGATGGCCGTTCAGGACGATGCGGTCGCCCAGGGTCTCCTTCAATTGGTCGTGGAAGCGGTCGCGCAGGGTGCAGACTCGTCCAGCGCCTGCGTCGGCAAGGTCCTTTTGGGCCAGTTCAGCCGCCACACCCAGGCCGACGATGGCCGGGACCGCTTCGGTCCCGGCGCGGCGATCTTGTTCGTGCCCCGCCCCGTGAATCAGCGAGTCGAGTTGCGTGCCCCGGCGAATGTACAAGGCACCGACACCCGGCGGGGCGTGGAACTTGTGGCCTGCGACGCTGAGCAGGTCGACGCCGACGTCGTCCACGTTGACGGGGATTTTGCCGATGGCTTGGGCGGCGTCGGTGTGGAGCAAAACCCCGGCCCGACGGGCGACGGCGGCGATGTCGGTCAGCGGTTGAAGGGTGCCCACCTCGTTGTTGGCCAGCATGATGGAGATTAGGATGGTCTGTGGTGTGACGG
>JBHHVM010000031.1:0-14205 GCA_046754265.1 Phycisphaerae bacterium | reverse complement strand
ATTCTCGCGGTTGGACCTACGACTTGTTGGGACTACACGCCTCGACGATCTGCTCGATGGATTGGCCTTGCGTGTCCAGCACCAGGTCGGCCAAGGCGCGGTAGATCGGCTCTCTGTCGGCCAGGACCTGTCGAACCTCGGCCAACCCGCCTGTCGCGGTGAGATCAGGCCGGCTCGCGTAGGTTGCAGAGTCCCGTTCGATACGCTGCCAAAGGACATCGGCGGGGGCAGTCAGCCAGATGAGGGTGCCGCCGGCCTTGAGCCGCTGGGCGTTTCGGGGGTCGGTCACCGCCCCGCCGCCGACGGCGATGACTTGGCCGGTCTGCCGGGCAATGCGCTCGATCACAGCCACCTCACGGCCACGAAAGCCGACTTGTCCCTCGGCGGCGAAGATGTCGGCGATGGACATGCCCGCCTCCTGCTCGATGAGCTCATCGGTGTCGACGAAGGGACGCCCCAGGCGCTGTGCCAGGCGTTGGCCCACGGTGGACTTCCCGCACCCGCGATAGCCGATCAGGACGATGTTCTTCGGCGCCGATTCGGTCATGGCCAAATCCTCCGCGGCACGACGGTTCAAGCCCGGTCTTGCCGCGACAGTTGTCGAGTCAAAACGGATCGCAAGAATGCCTTGTCCAGTCCCTCGTCGAACCAGAGGCGATACTGTGCGGCTGCCTGATGAATGAACATACTAACACCGTCCACGGTCACACAACCGGCCAATCGGGCCTCGCGGAGCAGTCGCGTTTCCATCGGGTTGTACACGGTGTCAAACACGACCGGCTGGCCCTCCAACCGCTCGGCTGGGAGAGGCGTTTCGTCCACGTTGGGCCACATGCCCAGCGGGGTGCAGTTGATGACCAGGCGTACATCGTGGTCGCCGCCTCGATCTTCCCAAGGCTTGGACCGGCAGGAGAACGCCTGGGCCAGTTCGCGTGCCCGGGTGGCGTTGCGGTTGAATAGGGTCACATGCGCGCCGCAGTGCCGCAAGCCCGCCACAATGGCCCGGGCGGCGCCCCCGGCCCCCAGCACCTCGACGGGCAGATCCGCCAGGTCGGACCGGTCGCATCCCAAGGCGTCGGTGATCGCGTCCAATGCCCCGGCATGGTCGGTATTGTGGCCGAAGTACCCGTCAGCCCGGCGGACCAGGGTGTTGACCGCACCGATTTGTGCCGCCAGCGGATCGACGTGATCGCCGAGAAACGCGGCCGCGTGCTGTTTGTGCGGCACGGTAACGCTGAAGCCGGCCGCATCAAGCCAGGGGCGCTCTGCCAGGCCGGCCATGAAGCGGTTGAAGGTGTCGGCATCACCGGCCACCAGAAGCGGCAGATAAACCGCGTCTTGATCGTGTGCGTCAAAACAGGCGTTGAACAGAACTGGGCTCATGGAATGGGCCACCGGGTCTCCGATGACCCCGAAGAGTTTCGTGTCGCCGCCGATTTTGTCGAACCGATAGTGCCGCAACATGGCATCGAGTTCCGGTTGACCCGGGGCGGTGGCGGCATCGGCCTGCGGGGCGCAGTAGGTGGCAAAGGCGGAGAACTTTCCGGCCAGCACGCGCGATAACAACCCGGCGGGGCCCATGCACAGGACGATGGCGGGCACGGGGGAGGCCCGAAGCAGGTCCAGTGCCAGAAGGTTGTCGGTGATGTCCCGGGCCCGCCAGGCGAGCTTGACGCAGGCGGCCGATTCCTGACGGGCTATCTCTGCCGGCAGGGCAGCCGGGTTGTCTGGCCTGTCGGAAAAATCGTGGGCTGAGAGAATCAACCCGGCCGGTGGGGTGCCGGGGGTCCGGTTTCGGGTGACAGCCAACTGGATTTTCTGTCGAATGTTGGCCGATCGCTGCCAATCGGCGAACTCGAAATCGACGAAGCCCGCCCCAGCCAGGCCCGCGGCGATCAGGCGGGAGACGCGGGTCATGGTGTCGGCCTCGGCGTGTCCACCTTCGTCGACCGAGCGGCAGGTGGCGATCCAGGAGCCCGGCGGCAAGGCGGCAGCCAAGGCGTCGAAGTCGTCGTCGGTGGCGGACCAGCCATCCAGGCGAATCTCGATCCAGCGCCCCCCCCGGGCCTGGACGTCGCGGGCGACGGTGGCCGCGGCGGATGGGCTCGAGGCCAGGATGGAAGTCACCAATTTGGTCATTGCCCTGCATTGTAGGGGGGCAAGACGGGGCCCGCATCGGGTTGGGCCGGCGATCGGCCGGCATGGTCCGGAGACAACGTGCGTTGTTCCTGATCAACGTCGCTGGGGCAAGACGGCCGAATTCCGGGTTTGCCGGATGGGGGCAACCGTTCGCAACCACTTCTGCGCCAAGACGTTACGCGAAACCCGCAATTTAGGATGGGGCGAGGTTGACCCGGTGGCACCAGGATTGCCGCTTTTCGGACCGCGGGCCAAGGTGGGGCGGATTGGGCACGGGGCGGATCAGGGCGTATGGACACGAAGCACGAGCGACGGGCCTTTCCCCGGCTGGTGACCGGCTTGTCGGTGGATTGCCGCCGGCTCGATGAGCCGACCCCCTCCACCTGTCGGGCGGTGACCCGCGACGTGGGGTCGGGGGGGGTCTATTTGGAGACCCAAGCAGCCGGGTTTGTGCCGGGCAGCCGATGGGCGTTCACGCTGGCGGTGCCGCCCGGCGAAGGGCACTTTCCGTATGCGGGTCGAGTGCATTGCGTGGGTAACGTGTGCCGGGTCGAGTCACTGACCGTGGCGGGCGATGACCCGTCGGCCGATTCCATCGAGAGACACGGCGTGGCAATCAGCTTTGAGCAACCGCTCAAACTCGTCTTCGAGCATCAATAGCCGCCAAACGTGGCCTGGCGGACCACGCTGGTTTACCGGGCCATATCCACGTCGAGGTTGTAGCGTTTCATCTTCTTGTAGAGCGTGGTGCGATTGATGTCCAAAGCCCGGGCGGTGCTCTGGCGATTCCAACCGTGGGCCCGCAGGGCGGCCTCGATGATGCGTTTTTCAGGTTCTTCCAGAGCGTCTTTCAATGACCGGGCCTCATAGACTTGACCGGTTGGGGCGGTGACGGCCGATTCCACCAGGTTGGGGGGCAGGTCCTCGACGCCGATGTGATGGCCCTTGGTCAGCACCACCGCTCGCTCGATGACGTTTTCCAATTCGCGCACGTTGCCCGGCCAATGGTAGCGTTGCAGGCATTGCACGGCTTCGTCGTCCAGGGAAAGCAACTCCCGCCCCATCTCGCCGCTGTAGCGTTCCAAGAAGGTCTGGGCCAGCCGCGGGATGTCGGACATGCGCTCGCGCAGCGGAGGCAACGCGATGTTGACCACGTTGACCCGGTAGTACAGGTCGCGACGGAACCGACCTTCGTTGACCTCCTTTTCCAGGTCCACGTTGGTGGCCAAGACCACGCGGACGTCCACCGTCTCGGTGGTGTTGCTGCCCACCGGCTCGAACTGCCGTTCCTGAAGGGCCCGCAGCAGCTTGATTTGCAGGGCTGGCGACGCGGTGGAGATTTCATCTAGGAAGAGGGTTCCGCCGTCGGCGGCCTTGAACTTGCCCGCCTTGTCGGCCACCGCCCCGGTGAACGAGCCCCGCACGTGACCGAATAGTTCGCTTTCGAGCAGGTTTTCGGGGACGGCCCCGCACGAGACCTCGACGAACGGCTTGTCGGCCCGGTCGCTGCGGTGATGGATACAGCGGGCCACCATGGATTTACCGGTGCCCGATTCGCCTTGGACCAACACGGTGACCTTCGAGGTGGCCACCGATTCGATCAGGTCGAAGATTTTGAGCATCTTGTAATCGTGGCCCACGATGCTGTCCAAGCCGAAGCGGAGGTCCAACTGCTGGCGCAGGGTGTGAACTTCGCGGACCAGGGCCTGTTGGTTCAAGGCCCGCTCGACCACCAGGCGAATCTCATCGTCGATGATCGGTTTGGTCAAATAATCGTAGGCCCCCATCTTGATGGCTTCGACGGCGCTTTCGATGGTGCCATAGCCGGTGATCATGATGACCACCACGTCGGCGAAGCGCTGCTGTAGGGTCCGCAGGAACTCGAAGCCGTCCGACTCGGGCATGTTCACATCGGTGATGACCACGTTGAAGGGCTGGCGCCCCAGCTCAGCCAGACCTTCGGCGGCGCCGGCGGCGCCGTGGGCCTGGTAGCCCTCCATGCGCAGGAATTCGGTCAGCGAATCCAGAATGATGCGGTCGTCGTCGACGACCAGAATCCGCCCTTTCTTTGAAGAAGTGGTCCGGGGCCTGGTTGGGTCGGCTGTCGCGGGTTGGCTGGTGGTCATGGCTTAAGAGTCCGTGGATCGCGAGTTAGGGACACAGCTTGACAACGGTATGCGCACCGAGAAGACCGCCCCGCCGTGGGGGCTGTTGGCGGCGGTGATTTGGCCGTGGAGCCTTTCGATGTAGTCCTTGCAGATGGCCAGCCCAAGCCCAGTGCCCTGGCCCGGCGGTTTGGTGGTGTAAAAGGGCTCGAAGATGCGCTCGATGGGTGTGGGCAGCCCCGGGCCGGTGTCGGCGAACTCCAACACCACCTGACCATCCACAACCGCGGTCGTCACCGTCAGTCGGCCTCCCTCGGGCATGGCGTCCAGGGCGTTTTTGATCAGGTTGCAGCAAACCTGGAACAGCATGCCGCCGCGAAGCACGGGCATATCGTCCTGCTGAAAGACGGTGGTGATGGTGATCGCGGTTCGTTTGGATTGGCCTTGCAAGGTCTGAACGGCTTCTTCCACGGTGCGGTTGATGTCGGATTCGTCCAACTGGGACGGGCTGGACCTTGAGAATTCCAACAGCTCGCCGAGGATCTGGGCCATCCGCATGAGCCCCCGGCGCGACTCTTCCAGAAAGGAAGTCGCTTTGGGGTTGGGGTGATCCTCCAACAGGCGGAGGGTCATGTTGATGTAGCGCAGGATGCCGTCCAGCGGGTTGTTCAGTTCGTGGGCCACGCGGGCGGCCAATCTGCCCACGGCAGCCAGGCGTTCCGATACCGCCAGACGCCGCTCCAAACCGGCCCGGTCGGTCACGTCGGCCACGGTCACAATCACACCGGACGCTTGGCCGGTCGAGTCCGACTCCAGCGGGGTGCAGTTGATTTCAAGCAGGCGTTCATCCTGCCCATGCGAGGGGCGCGCGGGCATGTCATGCCGCACCGGCAGGCCGGTTTGCAACACCCGGCGCAGCTCGGCCGGCCAATCGATGGATCGATCCGGTGCCGTACCGGAAATCCGCAATTGATCGGCGGTCTGCAGGGGCCCGAAGATGTCGGTGCCTGCCCGATTGATCAGCGTCACCGAGAGTTGACGGTCGAAAAGCACCACGCCCTGGGGCAAGTCTTGGAGAATGGCCTGGGCCAGGTTGGCTGGGGTCACCGAATCGCCCGCCGCCGGGGCCGACGCGGTCAGGGAATCAGTCGAAGGACCGTGGCTGGATGGAGTTTTTGGTCGAGCCGTGTCGCCCACGTGGTGGTTCCGGTAAACACAACCTGCTTCGCAAACGCATCAAACGGGTCTTGCAACGGTACGTGTTGGCAGAAACCCCAGCGTCCTGCTGCATGAAGTATCGGCAGGTGGTGTCGGTGCGTCAAACGAGATGGTGTTTTTCCGCAACATTAGCGGAGAGAGTGGCCATTTTGGCAGGGGATCACCTCTGGCGGGCAACCGGGGCGGTTTGGCCGGGCCGACTGGGCCGGTATGCTGCCGGGTGATGCCTGAAGCCAGTTTGGACAAATCGGCGGCCGGAGTCGGCCCGCCTGGCCGAGGGTGGATTCGGCTGGGTCTGGCGGGCGTTCTGGGCGTGTTGGTCGGGCACAGCCTCTACCTGCGTTTCCTGTGCGACGACGCCTTCATTTCCTTCCGCTACGCCGAGAACTTGGTCCGTCATGGCCAACTGACCTACAACCTGGGTCAACCGGTGGAGGGGTACACCAATTTCCTGTGGACCCTGCTGATGGCTGGCGGCCTGGCCCTGGGCTTGGACCCGGTGAGGTGGGCGCTGGGTTGGGGGCTCGTGGCCGCAGGCGGGACTTTGGGAGTGGTCTATCGGCTGGGTCGATCCGTGGATCGGCTCACCGCACCGTCGCCGAACCCGGCGGAGGCGAAGTGGCATCTGCTGGCACCAGCGTTGCTGGCAGTCTTCCCGCCGGTGGCGGGTTGGAGCAACGGCGGGTTGGAGACGTCGCTGTTCATGCTGCTGTTGACCGCAGCGTGGTGGCGGTATTGGTGCGAGCGAATCGTTGACCGAGGTGTGCCCTGGAGTGGCTTGATCTTTGCCCTGGCTTCGTTGACCCGGCCCGAAGGGTATGCCTTTTTCGCCGTCACAGCCTTGCACCGCCTGTTGGACAACAGGCTGGGGCGGGGCGGCAAGATGATCTCGGTTCGTGATGCAGTCTGGGCTGGGTTGTTCTTACTGCCCACGGTGCCTCACCAAGTTTGGCGGATCGCGTATTACGGCGCCTGGTTGCCCAACACCTACTACGCCAAGGTGGCTGGCGTGGACCACCAGTGGCACGGACTGGCATATCTGCAATCGTTCGTAACGCAGTACTGGGTGTGGCTGGTGGTCCCCCTGTTGTTGCTGCCCCGGCCCACGCGGCGCGGATCAGCCGGGGCTGGTATTCGATCGTTTCATGCCCATCTGTTAATGATGATGGTCATGCTGGCCATCCACGTGGTCCGGGCTGGGGGTGATTTCATGGCCCTGCACCGGTTCTTCGTACCGGTGGCGCCGATGCTGGCCGTGCTGGTGGCTGAGAGCTGTCGAAACGCGCACCGCCTGGTTGTGGCTCGTTGGGCCTGGCCCAAAGCCCGACCGGCCGGCTTGTATGCGATTGAAACGCTGTTGGCTGGAATCGTGTTGATCCACTTGGCTGGAGTGTCGCGAGAGAATCGACACGGGGGGAGTGGTGGAGGGATAGACGGTATCGATTCGTTACAACGCATGGTGGACGAGAACGCCGCCTGTGGACGCTGGCTAGCGCGGCACGCCAAGCCGGGCGACACCGTGGCCACGGCCGCGGCGGGCGCCTTGCCTTACTACAGTCGATTGCGGTGTTTCGACATGCACGGGCTGACCGAGCCGATCGTGGCCCGGTCGGGCCGGGCGTGGAGCGACCGCCCGGGTCATGCCCGCATGGCCACCTTGCAGCAAGTCATGGCCTGGTGGCGGCCGACTTACTTCGTGGGCAAGCCGGCCATTTCTGATGGACCCTTCGAGCGTAGCCGCGGTGAACTGCGCGAGTTGGCTGGATTGGGGTATCGGTGGCGCGTGGTGCCGCTGCCCGATCGCCCGGGGGCTTGGTGGGGGTTCTACCGGAGGGTCGAAGCGGCACAGGGCGCGACGGCGTCGCAGCCGGTGGAATGAAGGCTTATCGGACCGGTGGCTGTGGGCGGGCAAATCACCCTTAAGCGGGGCACCTATTGGGACGATGAACCCGGCGGGATCGCCCGCGCCGGGATCGGGCGACGGACGGCATTGCATCGAGGCGTACTCAAAGGACCCAACCATGCCCGTACAGACGGCTGTCAACGCCAATGCGGTGGTGACCAAAGCACTGGCCAGCATCGGCGATATTGCCACCTTGCCCGAAGTGACCGTCAAAATCATCGAGATCGTCGAGGACCACAACAGCACGGCTCGAGACTTGCACCAGGTCATCAAGACGGACCCCGCCCTGTCAGCCAAGGTGCTCAAGGTGGTGAACTCGGCTTTTTACGGATTGCCGGGGCAGATCGCCAGCGTGGACCGGGCCATTGTGTTGCTGGGCATGTCAGCCGTGAAGAACATTTCGGTGGCGGCGTCGATCGCTCGACTGTTCAAAACGGGCAACATGTCCGAGCAATTCAGCGCCAAGGACCTGTGGCGTCATAGCGTGTCGGTGGGTGTGGCGGCCAAGCTGATCACCAAAGCCAGCGGACAACAAGCGGGCCTGGACGAGATATTCCTGGCCGGTCTGATTCACGACATCGGCATCCTGGTCGAGCGCCAAGCCTACGCGGAACAGTTGGCTGAAGTCATCAACCGATGCGCCGCCGGAGAGGGAGGCTTCCGCGAGCTGGAAACAAAGATCATCGGCGCCGAGCATCAGGAGTTCGGCGACGGGCTGACCACCAAGTGGAAGTTCCCGCGCCATCTGCGCGCGGTGGTGGGTTGCCACCACGACCCGGGCCGGCTCAGCCAAGAGCTCCAGAAGCTGGGATACACGATTTTCATCGCGGACGTGCTGTGCTGCCAAGAGCGCATCGGGTTTTGCCTGACGGCGGCGGATGAGGAGATCACCGACGAGGATCTCAATGCAGCCGGCATCAGTCGGGACCAACTGGAAGAGATTCGGTCCGGGCTGGAGGAGGAAGTGGAATCCACCGAGCAAGTGCTGATCGGCTAGATTCATCGCAGCAGCGCGATAACGATTGATCCGGTCTTGACGGCATGAGTCGCCAAGACCTTTTTTGTGCGCGTCGGCCCGTCCGATTCACGGGGAAAGTCGAGCCACTCGCAGTCATGACACGAGGCGTATAGCATGCCGGCATGACCTTTGCACACACGGTATTGGTGGCCGTCGCCTTCGTGACGGCTGTGCTTAGCGGCTTTTTGGGCATGGGCGGCGGCATGCTGCTGTTGGCCACGCTGTTATGTTTCCTGCCGCACGCCGAAGCCATACCCACTCACGCTGCCGTGCAATTGGCCAGCAACGGGACACGCATCGCAGCCTTCTTGCGAGCGGTGGATTGGCCGACCATCGGGCGCTTCCTGACCGGGGCCCTGCCGGGCGGAGCGCTGGGCCTGGCCCTGTTGGTTTGGCTCGGGCCGTCCAAGGGAAGCGAGCCCTATCTGAAGATGGCGGTCGGGGCGTATATCCTGCTGGCCGCTTTTTTGCCGCAAGGCAGCCGCAGCTCGACGAACGGGTCCCGATGGGATTTCCCGGCGCTGGGCCTGGTGGCTGGGACGGCTGCGTTGACCGTCGGTGCGGTGGGCCCGCTAATCGCCCCGATGTTTGCCCGCCGGGGTTTCGTCAAGGAACGGTTGATCGCCACCAAAGCCACCTGCCAGATAATCCTGCACGGCGTCAAGATCCCGGCATTCCTGTGGTTGCGAGACTTCGACTATGCCGAAATGACCCGCGTCACGGCGGCGATGATCGTGGTGGTCGTTCCGGGGACGCTGCTTGGCAAACGACTCTTGAAGCACGTGTCCGAGGCCAACTTTCGATGGATGTACCGGTCGGCGCTGACGGTGGCCGGGCTCAAAGTGTTGCTATGGGATGGAGTCAGCCAACTGCTGTAAACCCAGCCCGTCTATTCAGTTCCCCAGGCCTTGGCCAGTTCGATCAGCATGTTGACGGCGGTTTCCATTTCTTCGAGGCAGGCCCATTCCAGCGGGCTGTGGAAGTTGTGCATGCCGGCCGAGAGGTTGGGGGTGGGCAGGCCCAGCTCGGTGAGGCGCGAGCCGTCGGTCCCGCCGCGGATGATCTCCATTTTCGGTTCGATGCCGATGGCATTGAAAGCCTGGACCGCTTTGGCAACCGCCCGGGGTTCAGCCGCCAGGCCGTCGCCCATGTTGCGGTATTGCTTGACCACGTTGACGTCGATGGTGGCTTGGGGATGCTGGTCCCCCAGGTCGGCCGCGATCTTCTTAAGCATCTCGGCATAGTCAGCCAACTTATCGGTAACGAAATCCCGCAGCAGGATTTTGACCTTGGCCTGCTGCACGCCGCCCTCGATGACGTAGGGGTGCATGAACCCGTCGCGCCCGTCGGTGGTCTCGGGCGATAGCTCTTTCCAAGGCATGCGATTGACGAAATCAGCCAGGATGCGAACGGCGTTGACCATCTTGTCTTTGCCGTGGGCGGGGTGGGTGTTGACCCCGGTGACGGTGACGGTGGCCAGGTCGGCAGAAAAGGTTTCGTGTTCAATCTGACCCTGGGCTTCGCCGTCCAGAGTGTAGGCCACGGTGGCGCCGAGCTGTTTAACGTCCACCTTATCGACGCCGTGACCGATTTCTTCATCACAGGTGAAGCAGACACGGATGGGCCCGTGCCCGATAGAGCGGTCTTCCACCAAGCGGGTGACAGCCTCCATGATGATGGCGCAGCCAGCCTTGTCGTCGGCGCCCAGCAAGGTGGTGCCGTCAGTGGTGATGACGGTCTTGCCTTTGCAGGGGGTCAAGTCGGGGTTGTCAGCCACTTTGATCACCCGGCTGGTGTCGCCGGGCAGAACGATGTCAGCCCCGTCATAGTTGCGATGGATCACCGGCTTGACGTTATGGGCCGTGAACTCCGGCGAGGTATCCACGTGGGCGAACCAGGCGATAACCGGGCCTGACTTGTCGAGCGTGGCCGGGACCGTGGCGGTCACGATGCCGTGCTCGCTCATCCGCACGTCGTCCAGCCCGATGGCCGCCAATTCGTCGCGGAGCAATTTGCACAGGTCGAATTGCGTGGCCGTGCTGGGGTAGGTGCTGCTGTCTTCGTCGGCAGTGGTCTCGATTTTGACGTAGCGGCAAAAAGATTCCAAAAGTCGTTCCACGGTCGCGTCTCCGAAATACCTTGACCTGCGTATTAAACCGGACCACTTTACGACGGCCCGGGCCCGGTGTGCAACCGGTCTGTCGCAACTTTGGGACGGGCCCGATGGGAATAATGTGGCGGCCCGCGGCATTTCAAGTACCGGGTAGACCGGCACAACCACCCATCCGAAGATACAATGGTGGGCGGTCAGTCGGCCGGTTGGCTGGCGGGGGTTTTTCAACGGCGTTTGTCTGGAGTTGTCGGCATGGGTGTGATGGCTTGGATTGGCGGCCTGTTCGATCGATCCTTCGATCCCGAGACCGCCCGGCGCCTGCCGGAGTTGGATGCCCATTCCCAGAGCAACATCCGAGGCCTGTACCTGGTGGGCGAGATCGCCGGCACGCCGCTGATCAAGCTGGGGCTCAACGCGGGCGTGGACCTGATCGATCAACTGGCTGAGGAGCTGGCCCAGGCCAAGAACGACCCGTCGATCGACCCGGCTCAGGGCGACGTGGTCGACGTGCTGATCGTCGGCGCCGGCAGCAGCGGGCTGGGGGCGGCTGACCGTTGCGATCAGTTGGGGCTCAGCTACGTCGTCATCGAGCAGCAACGAGCCGGTCAGTTGATTCGCAACTTCACCAAGGCCAAGCCCCTTTTCGCCGAGCCCGAAGGTGTGGCCCTCAAGAGCCGTCTGTGGTTCGAGGAATGCAGCAAAGAGGAATTGCTCGAAAAATGGGACCGGCAGATTCCCGAGTTGGGGCTGACCATTCGGGAGTTTGAGCAAGTCACCGACATTCAGCGACAGCCCGATACCGACGCGTTTGCCGTCACCACCGACAAAGGGAGCTACCGCGCCCGGCGCGTCGTCCTGGCCATCGGTTTGGCCGGCAATCCCCGGAAACTGGGCGTGCCCGGCGAAGTGGAGTTCGCCGAGCGAATCAGCCAGAACGTGGCGGACCCGGACGACTGGTCCGACAAAGATCTGGTGGTGTTCGGGGCGGGCGACGTGGCCTGCGAAGCGGCGGTGGTGTTGGCCGATCGGGGCAATCGGGTCGCTCTGGTGGCTCCGGATAAGGAGTTCACCTTTCCCAAGAAACGCAACATCGACGCGGTGGCCCAAAGGGCTCGCCAAGGCACGATCAAGGTCCTGCTTTCACACCAGGCTGTCGAGATTCGGGAAGGCCAAGTCGATATCGTTCACACCGGCACGCAGGAACGACAGACGCTGCCTTGCGATCACATCTTCCGCTGCATCGGGGCCGAACTGCCGCTGAAGTTTTTTGACAAGCTCGGCGTGAAGCTGGAGCGCACTTGGGACGTGAAGCGCTGGGTCATCTTGGCGGCCAGTTTCACGTTTTGCTACACGCTCTACGGTGTCAAGAAGCCGGCCTGGCCCTTTCGGGCCGGCGACGCGCTATCCTCGATCGGTCAGGCCATCAGCTTCAAGACGCCCGACGTTCTGGGCCAATTCGTGGGCATCGACCCGGTCTTCTGGTACGCCTGCGCCTATTCGATCGTGATGACCGTGTTCGGGCTCAAAGCCTACCGGCGCTGGGGCGTCGCTTACAACGATTCCTACCAGAAAAAGCGCTTCGCCAGCCTGATCCTGGTGCAGTGGACCCTGGGTTTTATCATCCCAGCCGTGGTGATGTACTGGGTCCACCACAAAGTGGGCGACAATATGTGGCTGGGCCGGGCTGGCAACTACTGGCACGCCTTCGGTCTGGAGCTGGCCTTCCCGCTCTATTTCTCCATGTTCTTTTACGACGTGGGGCTGTTCTACCTGATCTACGGGTTGTTGGCCACGTTGGTGGTCATTCCCATTTTAAGCATTTTCCACGGCAAGCGCTACTGCACCTGGTTTTGCGGCTGCGGCGGACTGGCTGAGACGTTGGGTGACCGGTGGAGGCACTTGGCACCCAAAGGCAAGGTCAGCCGTCGCTGGGAGTGGATGAACTTTGCGGTGATGATCTGGGCGTTTGTGGCGGCCATCTTCGTCTTAAGCCGGGTCGGGTTCGGGCTGTACGCCGGCGGCAAGGCATTCAACCCGCAAGGCTGGCCGGCCCGGTTAATCGCCAGCTATAGCTGGATCAGCGATTTTTGGCTGGCGGCCGTCGTCCCGGTGACGCTATACCCCATGTTCGGCGGGAAGATTTGGTGCCGCTATTGGTGCCCGCTGGCCAAGTGGATGCAATTGTGGAGCAAATGGTTCGGCCGACTGCGCATCGTCAGCAATGAAAAGTGCATCACCTGCGGGGAATGCTCGCGCTATTGCCAGGTGGGCATCGACGTGATGGGTTTCGCCAAGAACCAACAGGAGTTCAACAACGCCAATTCAAGCTGCATCCATTGCGGCATCTGCGTCACCGTCTGCCCCATGGACGTGCTGAGCTTCGATTCGAAGGGTGTCGGGACGGTCACGCAGGCGCTGCGGAACAAATCGTTGCTGATGCCCACGTTCGAGGGGCGACCCCTGGAAACGTCCACCGCCGATGGATAGATGCCCGGGGCAGCGTAGGCCACAAGCAGGCGTGCAACTCGATCAAGGGACCGCCTGATTGAAAACCGCTTGCAGGGCCGAGAAGTCGGTCAGGTCTATATCCAGGTCGAAATCGAAATCCAAGTCGGCGCAGTTGGCCCCCAATGAGGTGGGCCCGGGCAGCGTATTGCACGCATCGTAGTTGGTAAAATCGCCAAGGTCGACGAAGCCGTCGCCGTTGACGTCGCCGGTGGCCGGTAGGACCGCCCCACCGGTAAAGCCGGTTTGCATGCCGGCGAAATCTTTCAGGTCGTAATGACCATCCAACGCGATGTCAAAAGGTTGGCACACCGCATCCGAAGTGCCCGCCGGACCGCTCAGGCAGGCGGCAAAGCCAGCCTGATCGCGCAGGTTGACCTGGCCATCCAGGTTGATGTCTCCCGGCAGCGGGGCGATCTGGTCGAACCAGTTGGGGATCCGCAGGAAGGGATCCCCCACCAGCGTCCACATCCAGTCGTTGAAAGGATTAGCCAGGTAAAACGCTTCGCCAAGGGTCCAACCCTGGCCCAGAGCCGCCAGAAGCGTATCTGGGAACGGTCCTACCACGCTGCCGGGTTCGCCGGTGGCCCCGATAGCGGCCGCATAACCCGCAGCCAGTGCATTGGGCACGTATAGCCCGTTGCTGTCGGTCGTGCTGCGAACCGTCACCGCCCCGAAGCTGTTCAGGTGAAAGGCCAAAACGCGGCTGCCCGGGTTGGCGTCCATGAAATCGCTGGAAGACCAGCCCCATAGCTTATAGATGGAAAACCGAAAAGCGTCGTTAGGCGTGGCGTCCGGGACACCGCTGGCCAGGTCGAACGATGCCCAGGGCAGGTCGGTCAGGGCGGGCAACTCGACGGCGTATCTCAGCCAGAACCATTCGTCCGAGGGGGTTGGAAAGTTCGCATCGTAGTAATCGTACCAGACGTTCTCGCCGAACAGGGTGGCACTTGCACCCTCCAAAGCCATCGCCCTATCGGTCAGGGCCATGGCGTCACTCAAGGTGGGGGCATCGATTCGGGCCACCATGTAGTGATTGGCTGTCATCGTCGCCTTGGTCAATCGGCCCCCCGGGGGGAGGGTGCTGCCCAGGAAGTGGGGGTTGTCGGCGTTATCGTTTTTCTGGAGGGCGGCCGCCAGTCCATCGTCATTCATGTCCTGCAAGGCGTCGGCTATGGAGAACCCACCGGTGGAGGGGTTCTGT
>JBHHVM010000030.1:0-14332 GCA_046754265.1 Phycisphaerae bacterium | reverse complement strand
TAGCCGACCTGCGAGACCAGGTGGCTGCCCTGCAAGCGCTGGGGCCTGACAGGCTTTCCAATCTGTTTGTGGTGGATCGCATCGAGTTGGTCAGCCTGACCGGCGGGGCGGACTACGACGGCGTGCCCGGTGACGACGGCGTGACGGTATACCTCAGGCCCGTGGACGCCGACGGAAACGTGCTCAAGGCCGCCGGCGAGATCATCATCGAACTGCTGGACACCTCCGTGCCGGGCGCTCCCCGCAGCCTGGGCCAATACATTCACAACGACCCAGAGCAGCTTCGCAAGCTGTGGTACTCAGGAATATGGACCGACCACTACACCATCCGATGCGCCTGGAGCCCGGACGCCGGAAAGCCCCGGTCGCGCGAGGTGCTGGTCAAGGCAAACTTCAACGACTTTTTGACCGGCCGGCGATTCACCGCCGCCAAACTGATCAACGTTTCCCTGGCCGGCGAGTAGCCGAGGCAGGATATGACGGCGCGGACCCACGCACCCGGTCCGGACGCGCCCGGCGTCAAACCCCAAGCAGCATCAGCGTTGCCATGACACGACGGTGACGATCATTTGATCGGGCCTCGACTGGGCGCTTTGCTTGGGGGTATGGCGGTAACGGAAGCTAGGGCCCTGCCTCCACCACAGCGGCGGTGCCTACTTGAAAGGGGTGAATCGCCTGGGTCATCTTGCCGGATAACTCGTCTTCCAGGGTGACCTTGAGCACGTATTCCCCCGCCCCCAGCGTGGCAGGTAGCGTGACCAACTGGGCCAGGAAGAAATCGCGGCGCCGGGTCCGGCACAGGTCCACGATCTGCGGCTCGGCATGTTGCCAGACTTGTTGGCCCGAGGCGGTCAACACTTCCAGCTCACCGTTCAGCACGGTGCGGTATCGTTCGCCGGCGGTTTGCTCGGATAGAAAGTTGTCCACTTCCAGGTACACGATGGCCCGATTGGCCTCGTGCGGCAACAGAGCTGAGGCCGGCAACTCATCGAAGACGCCAAAAGTCTTGACCCGGCTGCACAGGGCCACGGTCGGGATGCGCAGGTCCGCCTGCTGGGCCAGGCTCTCCCGCAACGTCTCCACGCTGTCCAGAGCGGTGTCGATGGAAGTCACCGGGTTTTCAAGCAGTTCGCGCCCGGCGATGAGCGTCTCGACCAGTTGACCAAGGAACTGGGCGGAGTCCTCAGCCAATTCTTCGGAAAAGTGTCGGGCTGCGTCATCGTCTCCCTGGACCATCTGAAGCAACTTCAGTTGCCACTGGGCCCGAAGGTCGCTGGGGGTTTGGGCCACGTGGTCGCCCAACAAAGTGACCATCTGCTCCAGGCTAAGGCGATCCTCCGGCGGATCCGCCGACACCGGCACATTGGCGGCGCCGCCGGTTGGATCGGGCCCCTCGTCCGTCTCGGCCGTCAGGGCGCCTCGCACGAAGACGGATTCGATGACCGGAGGTAGGGGCCCGGTTTGCTCGTCTGCGGGCTCGAGCGGCTGCGGCACCGCCTTGAGATCCACTCCGGCGTTGACGGTCAGCCCGGTCTCGGTTGCGGGCGACGCCTCGGTGGAATCCTGATCGGCGGGGATGACCGGCCTCTCGGAATCGTCGGTGTTCGAGACGACGTTGAGACGATCCACAAACTCCAGCACCTGGGCGACGGTCTCGGGCTGATGTGTATCGTCGACCGGGGCGGGGTCCGGTTCGGGCTCAACCGGCACCTCGTCCGCCGCCTCGGGGGCCTGGGCCACCG
Organism: Phycisphaerae bacterium; assembly: GCA_046754265.1. Taxonomy (GTDB): domain Bacteria; phylum Planctomycetota; class Phycisphaerae; order UBA1845; family UBA1845; genus OFTM209. The sequence continues at coordinate 12,590 of JBHHVM010000030.1, read as the reverse complement.
TCTGCGTGGGGGACTTGCGCTGCGGTCCGGGCTGGAAGGATTGCCACCATTGCGAGCACCCAGCCAATCCAGCCAAGACGCCCGCAGACAATACGGTGATGCATGTGCTCCGGATCATCCTTGATCCCCCTGCGCCGGACGCTAAGCCCGGCGTCGGCTTCGTGCCGTATGTTTAACCACAAACGCCTCGATGGCGATATCCACTTGGGTCAACCCGGTCTTACTCTCCAGGTCCGCGGCGTGCAGGTCCATGAGCTGCTGTTTTAGCCGGTCGGCTGAGGCTGCGCCGATTCGATCCATAAACGCCTGCCGGTTGGGTCCGAACTGTGGGGCCCAGGCCTGTGGCGACTCGCCCGCGTCGATGGCCTGCTTGGCCTGAAGCAATCGGCGAATCGCCGAAGCCAGGGCGGCAATGGCCCGCATGGGCGCCGCCCGGTCCGTGGCCAGCACCTGCTCCCAGGCCCGTAACGCCCCGGTCATGTCCCCGGCTGACATGGCATCGGTGACGCGGAAGATGACTTCCTCGCGGTGCCGCCCCACCAGGGCATCGACATCCTCGGCGCTGATGGCTGGGCGTTGCCCGACGTACATCGACAACTTGGCCAGTTCGTTGTCCAGTCCCTCTAGCCCATTGCCCACCAACTCACGCAGCCGCAACGCAGCCGGGCGCTCCAACGTCTTGCCGTGGGCGTCCTTGCATCGCTTCATCATCCAGGTCACCACCTGCTGGCCTTTAGGGGACTTGCATTCGACGACCCGCCCGCCCTTGGCGATCGCCTTGTAAAGCCGCGTGTTCTTGGGCATCGATCGGCACAGCAGAATCAGACAAGCGTCCCCAGCCGGTTTCGCGCAGTAGGTCTCGAGTTGTTTGCGGTAACGGGTGATGAAGTCATCCCCCCCCTCGACGATGACCATACGCATATCGCCCAGCAGCGAGAGGGTCTGCAATTCGTCCAGCACGTCGGCCAACTCAGCCGTGTCGCCATCGATACGCGTGGGCCCCATGGCGGCCGTGCCCTCACCGAACGCCCGGGCGACGACCGAATCGACGGCTTGACGCATCAGAAAGGCATCGTCGCCGAAAACGGCATACACGGGACTCAATTCGGGGGGCGCTTGGGTCATGGTCGATTGTGGTGCCGGACCGCCTTCTCGCGCAGGGCGGACAAGTCAGCCAATCTCATGCGGGCCCGGGCGATAACTTCGGTGGCCTGCGGGTCGAGGGTCATGGCCTTCTTGTAATGAGCTTGGGCTGCCAATTCGTCTCCCTGATAAATGGCCACGTCACCCAGGTTCAGCCAAGTTTGGGCATCTTCGGGATGGTCCTTGGTGATCTTGCGCAACGCTTGGGCGGCTGCCCCATATTGACGCAAGGCAATCCGGGTTCGGGCCATCCCTTCCAGCCCGCTGCGCAGGTTCGGTCGTTGCTGGAGGGCTAACTCATAGGCTTCCGACGCAGCCGAATGATCGCCTTCAGCGTACAACAGCGAAGCCAAGTCCACCAGGGCTAGCGCGTGCTTCGGATTCAATTTCAAAGCATCGCGCAGCCGGGCCATGGCCAGCTTATTCTCACCCCGATCGCGATGCCGCAGAGCCGCCCGGTACAACTCGCCCGATCGGGCAAGCACACGCCCGTCCAACGGCGTCTCCGCAGCCGTCAGCGTTGCGTCCGCGTCGGCCGATTGGGCCGGCTGCTCGTCGGTGGCTGCGTCCATCAGTGGGGACACTTCGAACGTGGTGGCCGCTTCGACCCGGTTGCCGCCTTGATCCACGACGGTGATGCGCAAGATCAGCTTTCCCCGCACGTCCTCGGGCACCCGCCAATCGTATCGGCCGGTGTTGGCCAGACGCTCGGCAATGGTCCGCCAGGGTCCATCCGGCGCCACCCGGACCGAAAGCGAGACCGGACGGGGAGGCAATTGGGCGTCGATGGCTGTCCACCGAAGGGCCACCTCTGCCAGGCCGGCGTTTTCACCGGCCACCGGGCGGTGCAACTGCACGATCGGCGGGGTGTAATCCACCCAGACCAAACGTTGCGGCGCCGTGCCCGCCACCGGTTCAGGACCGGAACTGCCCGCGGCGTTGGTCACCACCAGATAGAACCCGTAAAGCCCTTCTTGGCTGGCATTGAACCGCAACGGCGGCTGGCGGTCGTCGTCCAGCCCGTAAAGCTGCCAGGTCTTTCCCCGGTCCAGCGTGTACCACAGCCGGACTGTGTCCAAGGGTTGGGCAGCCGCATTGACGCGGTACTCCAGGTCGAAAAGACGACTGCGCACCCGCATCGTCTCAGCGGCGCCGACAGGCCCAGCCGGCACAGCCAGGGCCAACGCCCCCATCAACAATCGGCATCCATGCCTCATCGTTTTTGGCCTCATGAATCCTGCGTGCTGGATCGAAGGGCGCAGAAACCGCCCTCCCAAGCCCATATCGGACATCGCCGTCAAAGGCCTTGACCGGGCTTGCCGGTGTCCTCAAGAGGGCCGAGGCCGGCTTCCCGGGATCCGGTCATTATGGTAAATTCTTATATTACAGTAGGTTACAACTGCAATCCCACGCCTGGACGACCGCACCCGGAGCCCGGCCGGATCGGGCCATTCCACAAAAACCCCCTTGAAAGGCTCAAAATCGCGGTTTTGCTTTGCAGGCGGGAACCGGCGGTGGTAGACTCCCGCCGTCTCAAGGGCGCAGTCAAGATCAACCCTAACGAACCGTCAAGCTCAGTGAGGAGCCATGCTGATGGATGATTACCAACGTCTGCGTGAACTGGTGGACGAAGCAGCCGAAGACGTGGCCAAGGCGACCGGTGGGAACAAGGCGGCTGGGACACGGGTTCGCAAGACCATGCAGGAGGTCAAATCCCTGGCCCAGGAGGTGCGGAAAAAAATCCTGGAAGTCCGTTCCAGCCAGGATTCCACCGCCTGAGGCGAGCTATTCTATCACCGCCAACTGCTGTTCCTCTTTGACTGCTGGCCGCGGTCCGGCTGCGTTGTCGCGCTGCCCGGACCCGACCGCCGAGGCCCAAACAGGTGCCCCCACCCCTGCTTTTTGATTTTTCCAGGCTCGAGGCCGATCGGGTTCTCTACACCCGCGATCAGATCTACGAGCGTCTGCCGCACCGCTATGAATTCATGCAGCTTGACGGCATTGTCCACATGGAGGACCGCCTGGCTGTGGCCTATCGCGATGTGCGGCCGGATGAATGGTGGGTTCGCGGCCACGTTCCGGGTCGGCCCATTTTTCCGGGCGTGTTGATGCTGGAGACCGCAGCCCACCTGTCGGCCTTTTTGATGCGGTACATCGATAGCAGCTACGATGGGTTTGTCGCTTTTGGCGGAGTCGATAGCTGCAAGTTCCGCGGCGCCGTGATCCCCCCGTCGCGCATTTACATGGTCTGCCGAGAGACTGAGGACCGCCCCCGCCGCATCGGAGGCGATTGCCAGGCCTTCGTCAACGGCACCATGGTCTTCGAAGCCAAAATCACCGGCCTGCCTATGCCAAACGAGACTCCAGCCTGATCGCCGACCGGTCTGCATCAATCGATGTACCCAAGTGATTTCAGATCTTCGACGTCCTGGGGGTTCAATTCCTGTGGGCTGACCTTCAACCTCTGGTAACCTTGAAACCATCGGGCCAGCGACTCGGCCAACTCGACCCGGACTTTGGGAAGCGATTCGCTCAAGTTGTGGGTCTCGGCCGGGTCGGCTCGCAGGTCATACAGTTCATAGGCGAATCCCCGGCCCGTTCCTTCTCCGGGGATGGCAATGAGTTTGTAAGGTCCGCGTCGAAGCATGCGCCACTTGCCCTCGGTCCCGGGCAAGTACTGCCGGTAGTGGGTCAGCCCAACCCGGCTGGACCGAAACACGCCCGATTCGGCAAACGCATCCCTGGGCGGCGCAATGCCGTCAATCACCGGCCAAAGGCTTTGCCCGTCCACGGTGTCCGGGACTGTCACTCCAGCAGATTCAGCCAAACTGGGAAGCAGATCGATGTTCCGGGTGACATCCGCGATGCGCAGGCCGGCATGTTGGCTACGGGGCAGGCGGACGATCAACGGCACACGCACCGTCGGTTCGTAGAGGTTGGCCGCGTGATTGAAATAGATGTCGTGCTCGCCGTGCAGGTCGCCGTGGTCGGCCGTCACCACCACCAGGGTCTTGTCCAACTCGCCCCGCCGTTCCAGGGCGTCAAGAATCAGCCCGGTCAGCCGGTCGCAGTGCGACACCGTGGCGTCGTACAACGCCAGCACCGATGCCATCTGCGACTCGCTGTAGCAGAAGCTGTCGAACTCGAACATCAGGCGGGACCGGTCGCGCTGGGGATGCTGGTTGATCGTGGCATCGACCGGCCTGGCGTCGGCCCGGATGAGATAGGCAGGCCCGCGGTAAGGATAATGGCTGGGTTGAATCTGAAACCACAGAAAGAACGGGCCTTGCGCCTGCCGGTCGATCCAATCCACAGCCTGCTCTGCCACCCGCCTGGGTTTCGCGCGTCGCTCGAAGGTGTCAAAGCCCTGGCCGAACTGCAGGCGAGGGGCCACGAAGAGATGGGTGACGAAACCGGCCGTGCGATAACCCGCCGACTTGAGCAGCTCAGCCAAGGTCACGTTCTTGGATTCCAACTCGTGGGGATGATCGAACACGCCGTGCCCGAAGCAGTATCGGCCCGTCAGAATCGACGCGAACGATCCACCCGAGAACGAGGCTTGCGTATAGTGGTTCTCAAAGACCACCCCCTCGCCAGCCAGACGATCAAAGTTCGGCGTATCGGCCGCCTCGTATCCATAGCACCCCAGCCGATCGGCCCGCGACGTGCAGAAGGTGATCAGCACGATGTTGGGCGGATCGAGCGGCTTGGGCTCCGGCGCCGGTTCGGGCTGCACACTCCAGAGCGCGACCCCCGCGCCGATCACCAGCAGCAGCCCAGCCACCCAACGGGCCCGGCGAGCGTTATCTTCATGTGCCACGTGCAGCCATCCCTTCCAAACGGTCTGCCCATACTAACCCTGGCCTCGAGCGCTGCAAAGCATGGTCGTCTCCTTCGCCAAACGCCCCGCGGCAGGTTAGACTGATCGAAAACCATCCCGAGGATGCAAGCGATGGCCAACGATCATCCCGACGACGTCAACTCCGCAGCTTTTACCAGCCTTTCGTTTGACTGTTACGGCACGCTGATCGATTGGATCGGCGGCATCAGCGGCGTCTTCGAGCGTCTGGCCGCACAGGCTGGTGGGATAGCCATGACGCAGCGCGACTTCTTCGACACGTATCTGCATGCCGAAGCCCAAGCCGAGGCCGGGGTTTACATGCCGTATCGTCAAGTGCTGACCATCGTGCAGGCCCGGCTGGCGGAGCGATTCGGGCTATCACTTGGCCCCGACCAGACCCGCTGGCTGGCGGACTCCTTGGCCGATTGGAGGCCCTTTCCCGACACCAACGCCGCGTTGAAGCGCCTCAAGACAAAGTACCGCCTCTGCATTCTTTCCAACATCGACCGCGAGCTGTTCGCCGCCACAGCCCGGCACCTGCAGGTGAACTTCGATGCCGTCATCACCGCTCAGGACGTGGAATCCTACAAGCCGGCCAGGCCTCACTTCGACCGCTTGTTGAAAACCGTGGCCACCGTCCCCGGGACGCACCTCCACGTAGCCCAGAGCCTATACCACGACGGCGTGCCCGCCGCTGAATTGGGCATCCCCTTCGTCTGGATCAATCGCCGGGCTGAGACCAACACCACGTCCGCCAGGCCGTTGGCGGTTTTTGACGAGTTGACAGGCCTGGCCGACTGGCTCGGAGTGTGATCGTACCGCGCCCGGTTTGAAAAACCGCCGCCAACCGATCACAATACCCAGCCTGTGACGACGACGCCCCGCCTCTGGAGACGCCCCCATGTTTACCGGCCAACTCAAACCCGGCACGCGCATCCGGGTGACTCAAACCATCCGCCGACGTGACGAGGATTGGCACACATCCGTCACCGGCCAAGTCATGTCCAGCGGGGCGGAAAAAACCGGAAGCTGGTACACCCACAGCCCGCAGGGCAAGTTGATGCTGCCCAGGGTACGGGTCAGGAAAGACGACGGCGAGATCACCACCCTGACCTTGGACCAGAACTCGCGGGTGGAGGTCCTTGCGACCGGGTCCGAGGCCTGATTCATGGCCCGCTTGTTGCGCCTGGTGGTCACAACCGCGGCGGTCGCCGTGGCTGGGTGGTGGCTTTTCGCCGACACCGTCCGTCACTACCACGCCCCAGCCCGAGACGCCTACGCCCTGCGCTTCGCCCACTTCGGAACCTACCAGGACTATCAAGTATGGCAGCGAGTTGTCGAGGCCTTCGAGCAGCAACACCCCACCATCACAGTCGACCAGGAATACGTGGTCGGCATGTACGGGGCCTACAACACCAAGATCCGCCAGCAGATGGTGGCCGGCACGCTCCCCGATGCCTTTCTGATTCAATTGGGCCCCTTCACCCACTTGGCCGAACAGCTCGCCGACCTGACCGACCTGGCCCATACCACCGACGGCGGGTTGGACCTGGGGCAACTTTCTGCCACCGGATTGGAGGCGTTCACCGCCGGCGGCAAACTGCGGGCCCTGCCCGTTTCGGGCGGCAACCTGCTGATCTACTGCAATCCGGTCTGCTTCGAGCGGGCGTCGGCTCACCTGGGCCGGGCCGTCGACCTGCCCGAAGACGATTGGACCGTCAACGAGTTTCGACACTTGGCCGAATTGCTGACCTGTGATTTCGACGGCGACGGCCTTATCGACCAGTTCGGATTCTGGCAACCGCGATGGATCTACTACCTGCCCTTCCTGTGGTCTTTTGGGGCTGACCTCCTGAATGACACCGATAGCCACTGGAAGTTCACCGGGCCTCGCGCCGAGCAAGCCCTGGCCTTCTACCAGCAGATGCGCGTGGGCCAGCCGGTCAGCCCCAGGCCCGATCAAGTCGCCCAGATGTTTCAGGACACCGGCTTCTTGACCGGAATGACCGCCATGTGCGTCAACGGGCCCTGGTTTCAGCCCTTCCTGGCCGATTCGCAGCTTGCCGACCGCTATCACATCGCCCACGTTCCTACCGGACCGGCCGGGAAGGCAACGAGAGTGACATGGGACGGCATCTGTATGGCGCAGCGCTTGCCCGAGATGCGCCGGGCCAACGCATGGAAGTTCATGCGTTTCGTCTGTTCGGATCGGGCCCAGCGCATCCTGGCGGCCACCCAGCGAGCCCTGCCGGCCTATTTGCCCGCAGCCGACGCTTTTTGCGAGGCGGATGCGGGACGGCGAAGCCGAAAATTCATCGACGCCCTGACCTACTCGCGCCTTCAACCCATAACGCCCTTCTTCCGCGACATGGACCGGGCCATCAACCGGCACTTGGGACAGTTGCTACGCGAGGATCAACCCATCACCCCAGCCGCCTGCCTGCAAGCCCTGGCAGCCGACCCGCGGATCGCCAGCCACTTCATCGTCGATGGGGTTAGCCCATGAATGCCCGCATGGCAGGTTCGCCAAACCTTGCCGGTAGCCGGGCGGGGGCTTTGGGGTTCTACGCCCCTTGGCTGGTCGGTGTCGTCGGGCTCACGGTCATTCCCGTCCTGGGGTCATTGGGGCTGTCCTTCTTGCGATGGGACGGCCTATCCTTCTCGGCCGATTTACACTGGGTCGGGCTGGACCATTACCGCACCCTTCTCAACGACGATCCGGATTTTGGCCGGGCCTTGGCCAACAGCCTGATCTACAGCCTGATGGCCACTCCGCTGTCGCTGCTCGCGTCACTGGGCGCAGCCGTGCTGCTCTCTCGAAGACTGCCGGGCATGGGCATCTTTCGCACACTGGTCTATCTGCCGCACGTGTTGGGCGGCGTGGCCACGGTGATGATTTGGAGTTGGCTGCTCAACCCCCGCTTCGGCCCGGTCAACGCCGCCATCCGCGAATCCTATGCCCTGCTGGACCCGCTGGTTCGACTGTGGAACCCCGCCGGGACCGCCGATTGGTCCGTTCCCGGCTGGTTCTACTCACCCACCTGGTGCAAGCCCGGGTTGGTCCTGATGCAGCTCTGGTCCTTCGGCGGAGGCATGCTCATCTTCCTGGCCGCCCTGCAACAGGTGTCAGCCCAAACCCTCGAAGCCGCCCGACTCGACGGGGCCGACGCCTGGTCGCGCTTCCGGCACGTGATCCTGCCGTCGATCACGCCGGCGATTCTGTTCAACACCGTCACCGGGCTGGCCGCCTCTATGCAGGCTTTCAACCAGGCCTACCTGATGTTCAACCGCTCTCAGGATCAAGGCTTGTTGTTCTACGTGCTCTATCTTTACCGCTGCGCCTTCGAACCGCCCTACCGTGTGGGCTATGCCTCAGCCTTGGCCTGGGTGTTCTTCGGGATCATCTTCACCCTGGTCGTCATCGCCATCAGGACGGCGCGCCATTGGGTGTTCTACGAAGCGCGGACGTGATGTCGCCCCGGATGAAACGAGCGAATCAACGAATGAGACCTACGAGCGATCCAATCAAGCTCAACCTGTCCACGCTCTGTCACTATGCCCTGCTGCTGCTGCTGACAGCCGTGGCCGTAATGCCGCTGGTCTGGGCGCTGCTGGCTTCGCTTCGGCCCTTGGATCAAGTCTACCAGGTTCCTCCGCGCTGGGGTTTGGATCGACCGCAGTGGGCCAACTACGGGCTGGCCACCGCCAAACTGCCCCTGTTGCGGTTCATAGCCAATTCGCTGCTGATATCCGTCAGCTCCGTGGTCGGGGCGGTGCTGACTTCCTCCATGGCTGGGTATGCTTTCGCACGATTAAACTGGCGGGGCAAACGATTCTGGTTCATCGTCCTGTTGGCCTCGCTGGTGGTCCCGACGCAGGTCCTGCTGATCCCCCGCTTCCTCATCTTCGAGGCTTTGGGCTGGGTGGGGTCCTACAAGCCGTTGATCGTCCCCGCCTGGTTGGGCGGTGGGGCTTTCAATGTGCTGCTCTTTCGCCAGTTCTTCCTGACCGTCCCGCGATCCTATGAACAAGCCGCCTTGCTGGATGGTGCCACCCCATGGCAGATATACCGCTGGATCATGCTTCCACTGTCCATGCCCGTGGTCATCACAGCCGCCCTGCTCAGTTTCGTCTATCACTGGCAGGAGTTTTTGGACCCGCTGATCTACCTGTCCGACTTCCGCACCTACCCCGTTTCGCTCGGCTTGCGCATGTTCCAATCCATGGCGGGCACCTGGGGCAACCTGCTGATGGCCGCCTCCATCCTGGCCCTGATTCCGGTGGCCCTGCTCTTCGTCGTGTTCTCACGACACCTGGGCCGAGCAGTGAGGGTAGGAACGTAGATGGCCGCGACCTTCGCGGGCTGAGCATGGCCGCTCCGACGCCCACGCCCGCGCCGCATTGAATCGTGCCCGAGGCGATTGCGAATGGATTCGTGGCGGAGGAACCGGCATGGATTCAACTAGAACCAGCCGTTCGCCCTGCCGCCCGGCCTGCAAATGGGTTACACTTGGTCCACCATGCGACCGTTCGGGTGGAATCACATATCCCTGGCTGACAAGTGCCGCTTGTTGTTCGGGGCGGCCGTGTTGCTGATTCTCGGCGCCGCCCTCTACGTACCCTACGACCGCATGAAGTCTCTGACCGACGAGCGCTTCGTCGCCCAGGCCCGGCGGATGGCCACGGCTGCTCTGCTGACCAGCGATCTGGTCGGCGGTGACTGGAACCTGGCCCAAGAACACCTGAATGAGCGCTGGCCCGCCTATGCCAAAAAGTCCGGCATGAACCCGCGGGTTCCCGGGTTGCTGCCGGTCGAGACCGCGCTTGGCCTTCCGAGGCGCGGGTTCATCCACAGCTCGGCCCAAATCCTGCGGGCTGACCCCACCAAGCAGGACACCTACAAGATGTCCACTGCCCACGGCAACCCCAAAGAGCCCGTTGTCAAGTTCGCCATGGCAGTCAGGGCGGACCCGACGCAACCCAATCCCGCCGAACTCAAAGGGATCATCTTTGTGGAAATCCCCAGGCCGGCCGAGCACTACGTGTTCAACTTGGCCGTCTTGGCTGGATCGGGTGTGGGCGCCGGGCTATTGGCCCTGCTGGTGTTTTATCTGATCACTGCCCGGCTCATTCTGTCGCCGGTGCGCAAGCTGCGCCGAGTGGCTGAGCAGGTCACCAAGGGCGACCTGGAAGTGCGCTCCACCATTGCCACCGGAGACGAGTTTGAAGAGCTCGGCGAGGCGTTCAACGACATGCTGGTCCATCTCGAAAACAACCAGGACGAGTTGCGCACCATCAATCGGTCATTGGACACGCGTCTCGGCGAATTGGCCGAAACCAACGTCGCCCTGTTCGAGGCCAACAAGCTCAAGAGCGAGTTCCTGGCCAATGTTTCGCACGAGCTGCGCACGCCGCTGGTCTCCATTATCGGTTTCGCCGAACTGCTGCGCGATGCCGCTGAAGCCCCACCCAAAGACGCCAAGCGTCCGGTGCGCTACGCGGATAACATTTTGATCAGCGGGCGCATGCTGCTGGACTTGATCAACGATCTGCTGGACCTGGCCAAAATCGAAGCCGGCAAGATCGAACTGCACCGCTCTCGATTCAACGTGGCCCAGGTGTGCGCCGACCTGATGGACTTTGTCCGCCCGGTCGCCGAAAAGAAAAACCTGACCATCCAGTCAGACGTCGCCCAAGATCTGCCCGAGATGCACTCCGATTCCGGCAAGGTCAAGCAAATCCTTTACAACCTGCTGAGCAACGCCATCAAGTTTACACCCAGTGGGGGCACCGTGCGTCTGGCGGCTTTACCCAACGGGCCTGGGGGCATCGAGCTTCGGGTGGCCGACACCGGCCCGGGTATCGCCGAGAATCAACAAAAGAACATCTTCGAGAAATTCCGCCAGTTGGACGCCTCAACCACACGGGAATACGAAGGCACCGGCCTGGGCCTGACCATCACCAGAGAACTGACCCAGATGCTGGGCGGCTCCATCGACCTGGAATCGGTCCAGGGCCAGGGCAGCACTTTTGTCGTGCGCCTGCCCACAGAGTCCCCCAAGGAGACCGAACGCCGATTAATCGGATTGACCTAACCGTTCGAGTGCCCCATCGTCACACCAGAATCACAGCCCACCGCCCAAACGCGACGTATCGATCCGTCGGAATGATAGTGACTCGTCGTAGTGACTTTATTAGGCACTCTTGGCTGGAACTCTCTAATAGAATACCGTCAGGATCAGGTGCGGGTCGGCGTGTTTACCTTCGAAGATGCCTATGGCGGAGGAGGCGAACTTGATACGGATATTGGGGTCTTGGTCCGCCCAGGAGTTGATCTGATCCTGCATAAAGGATACCGCACCTTCGTTGAGCTTGGTGTGAAACGTGCGACAGCGCGAGGCATAGGGCGAGTCGGGGTTGGGCGGATGCTGATACTTACTCTCACCGGAAGCTCCGTGGCTGGCCCCAGCCAGTGAATCGCCGGAATAAGAGCGAATGGTCGTGCCGCCGGGCGATTCCGACGCATCCATGACCACCGGGCTCAGGTCCACCTCTTTTCCCCCTGCGTCGCCGCCACCTTGTTTTTCCTTCAAGCAATGAGGACACAACAATTGCCCTCCATGATAGCCGGCGATACCGGTTTCGACATGTTCGGGGTAAATGCTGGCCCCACAGCCTTGGCAGGGTTGAACTTGATCGTCAGTCATCTCGTGGCTCCTCGCGTCGGCATCTGATCTGTCTGGTCAGCGATTTGTCGGCAAGCCAGCCTCGATCATAAGGCCGTAGCCAGGCTGTGGTCAATCGCCCCACGCGGTGACCGGTAACGCCGGCCTGTGGTCGGTCGGCCATTGGCGCGGTGCGCGCCGGGAAAACGCCGGACCCGATTCGCCTGACGACCCAGGATTGAATCTCGGAGACAAGGACCTCCAAACGGTGTAGAATGCCGCCCATGACATGGGCCGGATTCAGATCTCCTCACCGGGGTCTCCTCGTTTGGAGGATCATAGCCATAACCCCAACACGCGTCAGACCCGCCGACCCATTGGGCGCCAACAGCCGCCTATCGCACCGGTTTCACCGGCCTGCGTTGGCGTTGGTTACAGCCGTCCTGCTGCTGAGCGGGTGCAAGGTCTCGCTGAGCACCCCGCGCGTGATCTATCTGGACGGTGCGGGCTGGTATTCATCGGCCGGTTCGGTCAGCGCGGGTCTGCGGTCCGGCGGGTACCGGGGGGCGTTCGAGCGTTTCAACTGGTCCTCGCTGCTGGGGGTCGGGGCCGACCATTTTGTGGCCTCGCGCAGCGGATTGAATGCCCGCCGGCTGGCCAGGCGCATCCAGGCGATTCACGAGGCCGACCCCGGCGGTCCCTTGCACCTGATAGGTCTGTCGGCCGGCACGCTGGTCGTCCTGCGAGCCTTGGAGGCGCTGCCCGAGGAAGTCAGCGTCGATCGCGTGGTGTTGTTATCGTCGTCGGTATCAGCCGGGTTTGACCTGTCCGAAGCCCTGCCCCACGTAAGGGGGCGCATTTATGCCACCTGCAGCCCCTATGACCGAATTCTGTCGTCCCTGGCGGTCTCGGCCGACGGCAGGACCGGCAAGACCGTGGGC
>JBHHVM010000029.1:0-14337 GCA_046754265.1 Phycisphaerae bacterium | reverse complement strand
GGTCGGTGGAAACTCATGCACCAAATGCCGATCAGAGGCACCGACGGCAAGAGAACCTATCAGCCTTACGCGTTGTTCGACCTTGAAGCCGATGCCGCCGAGCGCAACAATGTCATCCAGCAGCACCCCGACATCGCCCAACGACTTGTCCGGCAGTTGCTAACCTACCGAGCCGGCTTCCCCCCGCTCGATTCAGCCGATGCGGCAGGCCCGCTGTTCATGGACCCCCAGCAGCTCGAAGAACTCAAAAGCCTGGGCTACATCGACTAAGAGCGTGTCCCAAAACCCATGTGGCACCGGTTTTCAACCGGTGGAGGCACAGGTCAATGACCGGTGGGTTAAAAACCTGTGCCACACTTTCAGGATGCACTCTATGGGCGGGGGCAAAAATCGAGCGGGCAGGCGTGGGTCAACGCCTGCCCGCCGGGATGCGAGCGGCACTCGCGGTTCCCTTAAGTTTCAGTGTTCAACGAAAGCCTCAGCCCATGGGCTGCATTGCAGTGGTGGGGGTGTGGCACCGGTTTTCAACCGGTGGAATCCGTAACCGGTCCAGTGGCTCCGCCGGGCTCGCTACAGCTCATCGACCAGGTCTGACAGCACATCGCCCAGGTCCGGCGGGCGGTCGTCGATGCGGTTGGCCTGCCGATCCAAGTCGTCGGCCACTTCGCGCAGAGCATCGGCCTGGCAACTGGCAGCGCTGTACACGCCCATCAGCGGAATCATGGCCAACAACTTCAGCAGTCTCCAAAAACCACGTCGCATGGCAGGCGTTTCTCCGTCTGTGCCCGACCCGTTTAGCAATCCCATCCCCCACGTCTGATAAGCGATATCGGTTCCGGTCAAGCGAGGTCACCAGGCAAATGTTGCGCACGACTTATCGGACGAGCCAGCCCATCGCCGTCCGTGAAATCGTGCAAGTGACTCGAGTTGTTCAGCAGTGCGCGACGTGCGTCGGTTACAGACCCAACTTCATCGCAGCCCCGCAAGCGACGAGCGTCAAGCCGGCCAAGACGTGCCCGTAGCGCTCCATCGGTCGGAGGCGGATGACGCCGATTCCCTGATAACCCACCCAGACCACGCTCAGCATGGTGAGCAAAGTGGCTACGGCGAAGGTGCCACAAACCAGGCCCGCCGCCACCCCGTCAACCCGGGCGGCCGGAAGGACCAGCAACGGGATCATGGGCTCGCAGGGGCCGAATACAAAGATCGTAAAGAGCACCCAAGGCGTGATGCTGCGGGGCTTCGCCTCGGTATGGACATGCGTGTGATCGCCGTGATGGTCGTGCAGATGGCTGTGGACGGTGCCGTCGGCGTGGACGTGAACGTGACGGTGAGGCCGATTGCGGACTGCTTGTTTGACGCCCCAGGCCAAGTAGGCCAGCCCAAACGCCAGCATCAACCAACCGGCCACGTTTCCGCGGGTCGATTCAGCCGCCTGCAAGTGCCCAGCCGCGACCCCCAGGCTCAGGCCGAGCATGGCCAGGACCACCGAGCCCAACAGATGCCCGACGCCACAGAGTGCGGTCACCCACAAGGTGGCAGTCAGCGACCAGCGCCGGGCCCGGGCCATGGCGATGAACGGCACGTAATGGTCCGGACCCGCCAGCGTATGAATCAGGCCCAGCAACCCCGCCGAAACCGTCAATCCTGCGATCGATGACGCATCCATGGTCAAGCGTCCTCAGCGGTCCACCCGTCGGGTGCCGTTCTCACGCAAACTGGGGCGAGATTCCTATCTCGCCCCCGCTACGGCGAGATACCCATCCCGCGGCGCGGCGGGAAGGGATTCCCGCCCGGCAAGGTGCGAGAAAGGATTCTCGCACCAGCGATTTCATCCTTCTCACACACGCTCTTATAGTGTTTTGGCCGCACTCCCACCATGAACGCAATCTGGGAAATCGATGCCTAATCGGTCGCCGCACGCGGTTGACACGCCCCCCGCCTCGGCTAGGCTGGGTTTGCGGGCCGGCGATTCGCACGTTTGCGCGGGCACGCCGACATTGCCAACAGGAATACTGCCTATCCGGAGGGCCACCCCATGATCCACCGCCACACACTGGGAAAGCTGCCGCCCATCCCCCACACCGCATTCTATGAAGACGGTAAACTGCTCATGGAGCATTGCCATACGCGCGAGGGGTTCGACGGCGCTTTTTCCATCATGTATTACCGGGTGCCGCCCACCGATGAGAACGCCGTCGAAGGGTTGACCCTGCCGGGATTCTGCCCATTCGAGCCCTTAGAGAAGCAGCCGCTCTATCGCCGGCACATCAAGACCCTGGACCTGAAAACGGAAGGCGATTTTCTCGACGCCCGCCGCACGCTGATGTTCAACGCGGACGTTCACATCGGTATGGTCAAGCCGACGCGCACGTCCGCCCGGTTCTTCCTCAACGGCGACGGCGACGAGCTTTATTACACCTATCGGGGCGCCGGCCGGTTCGAGACGGTCTTCGGCGTGCTGGATTTTGTGGAGGGGGATTACGTCCACGTCCCGCGGGGCACGCCGTATCGCATTCATTGGGACGGCAACAACCCCGAGTTTTTGGTCTTCGAGGGCCGGGGTTTCATCGACATTCCCAAGGAGTATCGCAACCGTTACGGCCAGATCACCATGTACGCCCCGTTCACCCACCGCGACTTCCGCCTGCCCCAAGCGTTGCTGGGCTACGACGAAGCCTCACACGGTACCGCGCCGTTCAAGCTGGTGGTCAAACGCGAGGATGAACTGACCGTCCATCTACACCAGCACTTTCCGTACGATCTGGTCGGCTGGGACGGCTACGTCTATCCGTTTGCGTTCAGCATCCACGACTACAAACCGCGCACCGGCATGATCCACCTGCCGCCCACCATCCACACCACCTTTGCGGGTAACCGCTTCGTGGTCTGCTCCTTCGTTCCCCGCAAGGTGGATTACGTCGAAGGGGCCATCCCCTGCCCCTATGGCCATGCCGCCGTTCACATGGACGAGATTCTGTTCTACGTGGCCGGCAACTTCACCTCTCGAAAAGGCATCGATTCAGGGTCCATCAGCCTGCACCCCGCCGGTATTCCCCACGGGCCTCATCCGGGCACTTACCAGGCCAGCATCGGCACCGAGCGCACCAGCGAGTTGGCGGTCATGTGCGACACCTACGAACAACTTCGCCTCACCAGCCTGGCCCACGACCTCGAAGACAAGGACTATCACCTGACCTGGATTGCCAAAGAGGGGGGGTAGTGCGGGCAACCGGCTGCCGCTTACATGAAGCGGGTGCCCCATCCTGGCGAAGCAAGGGTGGGGGATGGATGGAGGTCCGACACCGTCAAGTTGTTTCACCCGGATGCGGCGCCGTGTCGATCCCCCACCCCTCGCCTTCGGCGAGGAATGGGGCACCCACAAAACCCGTCGATCAACGCGGTTCAGGGTTGGGCTATTCTGGCCACTGTGGGATGGCAGATGTCCCGCCAGTCTTGACAGCGTACCCGCAAAGCCTCGGTGTGCAGCCCCGCCTGCATGGTCAGGAACTCATCTTCCAGCAGGGCCTCGTCGGCGATGGTGGCCATGCCGAACAGCGGGCCGACGGGCGGTTCGGCGCCCAATTCACATTCGGGAAACAGGTCGGCCATCTCTTTCTCCGTGGCCAGGCGAACCTCGTCGTCGAGCACTTTGCCCACGCGGATCAGGTCCAGATGAGCGCAGGCCGGCAGCACGCACATGGTGAAACCCACTCCGCTTTTGACGATCACCGGCTTGGCCACGTCGTAGCCGGACACGTGCTCCTCGGCCGCCAGCGCCTGCGACGTGTACGCAGCCCGATGGGCGTGCTTTTCGTAGGTGATCCCTTTGTCGCGCAGCATTTCTTCCAGTTTCATGGGACGTGCTCCTTTGCTGCCGCCGCCTCGACCAAGAAAGAAGTGAACGTCGCAGGTCGATGGGGCGGGCATCGTGTGTGACCAACGTGGGGCCACAGGGCTATCTGCATCGGGCGGTACCGCTTGACGCCCCCAGTCATGCGCAAACCGCCGTACACCTGCCGAATTTGGCTACGCCGTGTGGAACAAACCCCGATTCCGCGCCGGCAGAGCCCTTTGTTCGGCGCCGATATTGACGTGTCAGACCCTTGAAATAGACCTCACGAACGGCTGTTTGTCAAACCCGAATTGACCAAGAGGAGGCCATCAAGCTCTCCCATATCCTGGGCGGTATCTACCGCCCGCGCCCCGGCATCTTCCCCTCAGCGGCGGGCGGCGGCTCGTCTAGTCGGCGTCGGCTTTCCCTTGGTCCGACGCAATTTCATCTTCATGTCCCGGGTCGGCGCTTTGTGGTTCTCGATGACTTTCTGGGCTTTCTTGATGCTCGGGACTTTGAACACCCCCAAGGTCCTCCCACCGGCTGCCCCGGTGGTGCAATACATGTAGCTGATCTGGATGTGGGCGGTGCTGAGTTTTTCGCAGATGTCGGCGATGGCCCCGGGCCGATTCGACATGGGCACGGTCAGGACCTGCGTTTCGGTCATGGGGATGTTCAACTTCTGCAGCACGGGCCTGGCTTTGCTCGGGTCCTTAACGATCAACCGCAAAACGCCGTGTTCGACCGCATCCATCATCGCCAGGGCCACGATATTGATCTTGGCTTTGCCCAGCTCACGACACACTTGCGATAAGACACCCGGCTTGTTGACCAAAAACACCGAAAACTGAGTCAGGCTGTCCATGTTGGCATCTCGCTTTCTGCTGACTTGCCCGTCGCCCGGCCCGGCGCCTCATGGGCCTGGACGATCGGGGCGCCTCTTAGGGTTGTCCGCCGGGCTGGAACGATTGTTGGGCTTCCAGGGCCTGGCGTCGCCGCGCTTGGGCATCGCGGATCTGGGCTTCGGCCCGCTCCCGCATCTGCCTGGCGTGGCGTTTCTGAAAGGCCCGCCGCTGCGATTCGCTCATCGTCTGGCTGAACATGGGCCGTTGCACGGGACGGTCAAAACTGCTCAACGATTGGCTGTCCACCTGAAGGGCCTGTTGGTTCTGGAGTTGTTGACTCGGAGTTTGGACGTCGCCTTCGCGGTATTGCCACTGACCCCACTGCTGGGTCTTGCCCGGTTTGGAACAGCCGGCCATCGCCACCAGCACCGCCACCACCGGCAACCATCGACCAGGGCC
The DNA here is from genome assembly GCA_046754265.1 of Phycisphaerae bacterium. Classification (GTDB taxonomy): domain Bacteria; phylum Planctomycetota; class Phycisphaerae; order UBA1845; family UBA1845; genus OFTM209. The sequence goes on along the minus strand of JBHHVM010000029.1, from coordinate 9,198 downwards.
AAAACTCGAATTGCACCGGGCTGATCCCACTCCGACCATCACCGCTCCTGGGTCGAGTCGATATGTGTCCCCCGCGACCGGCCCGGAAAGAAGTATATCCGACTTCGCCCGGCACGCCAAGCGGTCCCCCCGTTTCCGCCCATACGGTCGCCCGAGGCGGGCGCGGAGCGCCTATTCACAGGCGAGGTGCGGCGCCGTGGTGACGCGGCGCGCTACCCCTCCACCTTCGTCCGCAGGGGTACGTTGCCGAATACTGGCAGGTTGGAGGATGGGCTGTTGGGCTTCCAGTTGCCGAAGAAGCTCTTGAACAGGATGCCCGCCCGGTAGAAGTGGCGGCGCCAGTCGAACTGCCCGCTGATCATCATGAAAAAGGCCTTGGAGACGATGCCCGCCCGCAGCAGCCACATGCGGGTGCGCTCGCCGATGCCCAGCGGCCGCAGGTCGATCCCCAAATAGTCCTTGTTGCGACTCCAGTTGTCCAGCACCTGCTCGGAATTGTCCAAGCGGTGGCGCTTCACAATGTCGAACAGCGGCGCCCCCGGCATGGGCGTGGCGATCGACCAGGTCATGTACGCGATGCGCCGCAGCAGAAACTGCTTCCAGACCCAAACCAGCGAACGCAGGACGTCCCGCGGAGTCTCCCAGCGCAGTTGGCCCTGCTCCTCCCACAATTGAAAGGCCATCATAAACAGCAGGCAGCGGATGTTGTGGCGCTTCAGAAATTTTAGGCACTGTTCCGTCTGGGCCACCGTGATGTGCTTCTCAATTCCGGTCAGCACCCGGTCGTGGGCGCTTTCCACGCCCAGATGCACCAGCCACATGTTCATCCGTTTGAAGAGGTAAGCCAACTCGTCGTCGATCTTGTCGGCCCGTAGGTTCGACTGGAAGTAAAGGTCTTTGTGGCCCAAATCGCCGATCGCTTTGCACACCGCCTTGGCCCAGGGCAGCGTGACGTTGATCTCGTCCGAGACGATCTTGATCTCCCGCACGCCCAATCGGTAAAGCCAGTCCACCTCGGCTGCGATGTTCTCCGGGCTGCGCATGCGCACGTAGGGTTTGGACGCCCGCGATACCGGCAACGAGCAAAACGTACACTTGTACGGACACCCCCGGGCAATCACGATGCAGGACTGCTTGTGCGACCTGCAATAGTGCTGCCCCACAAACTTGCTAAAATCGATCCGGTCCCAGGCCAGGTAGGGCAGGCTGTCCAGATCCTCGATGGCCGGTCGGGCCCCGTTGTCTTGTATCTGGCCGTCGACCCACTGGGCGATGCCCCGCATCCCCCTGAAATCGCGGTCCCCAGCCAACAGCTTGTTGACCGCTTCCGCCATGAACGTCTCGCCCTCACCCACACACACCAAGTCCGCCCGGGTCTTTTCAAGCACATCATTCGGCACCGACGTCGGGTGCGGCCCGCCGGCCACCACCAACAGGTCGGGGTAGCGCTCCTTGACCGCGTTGATGGTGTGATAGGCCAGCCGCTGGGTCAGGTACGCGAAGCTAATGCCGTATAGATCGGGCTTGTGTCGCTCGATGGCGGCCAAGTGGTCGTCGATCGAGTGGAACTGATCCAGGAAGATGACATCCCGTTCACTCAACGGCGTGTGTTGGCCCAGGTACGAGATCAACTGCAAAACGCCCAGGTTGGGATACGCCTTGTCATAGTCGTCCGTCAGGGCGGGCGGATCGACCAGCATCACCTTTAGTGTCACCGATGTTTCGGGCATATTATGGGTCTCAGGTCAAGGGGCTCGGGCCGACCCAGCGTCATCGGCACCTGCAAGCAGCTATATTCGGACATCGGGAAGTTGACCGGGGATCTATAGCTTGGAATCGGGCCTCGGCCCGCATTTAGCGCCCGCAACCAGGGCCGATTGGGGTCCCCGACGGGCTGCGCCGCCCCTGGCCCACACGTCCCCGGCGCCCTACAATCGGGCCACTTTGGGGTTCCCTTCGGTCGGGATCGCGGGCCCGTCGGTGCCCGACCTTGTTTTTGGGCGCCCGGCGGGTTGCCGGGCTCAGCCTTGACACATGATTCAAGTCCGCTGCGGCTGCGGGAAGCGCCTGAACCTCACCCCGGACCACCTCGGCATGCTGCTCGAGTGCCGGGCGTGCCGGACCGCCTTGCGCGTGGTGTCACCCGAGGGTTCGACGGCCTCATCCGAACCGACTGGCTTGCTCGTGGTCCGGGCGGGGCCCACGCGCGTCGGCGAGCAGATCTTCCTGGCCAGCGCCAGCCCCATCCAAGTCGGCAAGCTGCCAGGCAGCGACATTCTCCTCCAGGGACCGTCCGTTTCGCGCACCCACTGCCGGTTGGTGCCCTGCGAGGGCGGCTGGCGCGTCGAGGACGAAGCCAGCACCAACGGCGTCTACGTCAACCGCCAGAAAGTCGTGGCCCAGACGTTGATGCCCGGTGACCGAATCCGTGTGGGCGACTACCGCTTCAAGTACGTAGACCTGTCCGATGCCGACAAGACCGCAGCCGGCCTGCCCAGCCTGACCCCGGCCGCGGCATCGCCCGAAGAACTGCCCCCAGCCGAAGCCCTGCCCGTCGAGCCGGGCGAGGGGCTGGTCCCGTCGGCCGACGTGTACGTCGTCGACGAGCCATCATCACCACCGGACGACGACATCCCCATCGCCCAGGCCGTCGACGACGGAACCTTCGCAATCGCCGACGACGAGTGGGCGGAGCTGGCCTCCGGCGGCGAGACCGTTGTAAGGCCGGATATCGAAGAGACTTTCGACAGCACGGCTGCTGGTACCGCCGTGGGCGGTGGATCGGTTTGCCCTTGTTGCGAGCGTACCTTGATGGCCAACGCCAAGATTTGCGTTCAGTGTGGCATCAATGTCAAGACGGGGCGAAGCCTGTTGACTGCTCACGAGACCGATCTGAACGAGGCCTATATTACAGCCGAGAGCATTATTCGACTGATTAGCTGGGTGATCCCGTTTGGCATCTATCCTTTCGCATCTGAAGCCTTTGGAACCACCAAGCCGCACGTTATTCGGGCAATTGCCGTGGTGACTGTGTGTGTAAGTCTTTGGTTTACGGCCACGGAATGGTTCGGGTCGCAGGGAGTGGCATCGCAGAAGAACCTCATGCTGTGGAGCCCGGATGCGGGGACCCCTGACGCTGAAATGCTGGCGTATTACTACACCTTCACCGATTTTGGCGACTCCGAGGCATTCTGGGACCGCTTCGGGCAGATCCTTGAAGCCAAGGAAGAGATGACTCATGAAGAGGCCATGCTTCAAGCCCACGCCTCACTCTCGCCCGAGCAACAGTTTCAGGGGCATTACCAATCGTCACAGCTCATAACCCACGCATTCTTGCATGGCGGGCTGCTGCACCTGATCGGCAATCTGCTGTTCTTGCTCGTTTTTGGATCGCGCGTAAATGCTATCTTGGGAAACATCGGTGTCTTGATACTCTATCCGATCTTGGCTATCGGGGCAGCCTGGTCCCATTTGGCATCTGTAGCCGACCAGCCCCCAGTTCCCATGGTCGGCGCATCTGGAGCCATCATGGGCTTGGCCGGCATGTACTTTGTATTTGCGCCCATGCATCGGATGCACATGGCTGCTTGGATGCGCTGGGGGTTATTTGTCGGATTTGCATTGTCTCTCAAACTCTGGGCCCTGCGCGGATTCTGGGTAGTATTGCTCTACATTGGTTTCGACGTGGCATTCACCGCAGCAGGCGTTGACGACGGCACGGCCCACTGGGCGCACTTGGGCGGATTCATCGTCGGGGCCGCCATTGCCCTGCTGCTTCTGTTTGCCAGATTGGTCAACTGTCGCGGAGGAGACTTGGTTACCGCCATCCTGGGGCGGCATGCGTGGGGCTTGGTCGGCAAACCAAACCGCTGAATTCAACCATTACCCGTGGCGTGTCGTGCTCCGTTTCCCTGGCTGCCTCAACCCCACTCCGGCTCGGCGTCCACGCCCAGGCCGTCGGCGATGCGGTTGATGTAGTTGAAATAGGCGGTGACTTGGGCGGCGTCGTGGATGGCCCGGTCGGTGAAGCCGGCGCGGCGCAGGCCTTGAACGTCCTCTTGGGTGACCTCGGCCGGCGAGCGGGTCAGCTTGTCGGCGTAGTCCAGCAGCACCAGCGTGGCTGCATCGATCGGCGCCCGGCGATAATCCGTCTGGATCGCTTCGACCAGCTCGTCGTTGTCGACCTCAGCCCGGAGGTCGTCGGCGTGGGCCCGCACTCAGTAGTGACACTTGTTAGCAGACGACACCACCACGGCAATCATCTCGCGCTGGGCACGCGAAAGGGGCGATTCACCCAACATCACCTCCCGATACAGCCCCACCCCGGACCGCAGCACGGGCGGATTCAGGCTTTGCACCGACAAAATGTTGAAAAGTTTTCCCGCACGCTTGCAGGCTGCGCCGTAGATCGTCTTGAGCAGCCCCGTAGCAGCGCCCAGCGACACGGTTTCGATCCAGGCCATGCGCGGCACCCTCCAGGAACCAGTTCGCCCGACCCGCAATCGCAGATAACCCTGATGGGGCCGAGCCCGAAGTCGGCAGTTTACGGCCGACGGGCTCCACCCGCCAGCCAGCGCCATTTCCATCTACGTGGTGACACGTTGGAGTGCCATGGCCACGCTGGCGTGGCCATGCAGACGGCAACCCACATCGACACCAAGATCATGCTCACGCAAGCGTGAGCATGGCACCCGCGTACCCCAAAACTTCATCAATCCCGCTTGGACGTGGAACCAGCGCCGGTCAACGCACCCTGTTCAAGGCGGAATAGTACGCCTTGCGGTACTTCTTCGATGTGGGTTTGAGCTGGTAGGCCTGTGAATAGTGCTCCAGGGCATCCTTGGGGCGGTCCAACAGGGCGTAGGTGCTGCCCAACGAGTAGGCTGCCCCGGCGCTGTCTGGATGCCGTTTGATCCGTTTCAGGCTGAGCTTCAGCGCTTTGCGCAGATGCCGGTCCGCTTTGGCATCATCGTTCATCATGCGGTAGGTGCGGGCCAACGACCTTTGGATGGACGCCTTGCCGGGCTTGGCCTTGTCGCGACGCAAGTCGGTTGTCAGGGCCTGGTTTATGAACGCATCGCCGCGCACATCGTCACCCATGCTCCAATAACACTCAGCCAGCCTCCGCATGATGGAGACTCGATCCGGTTCCGCAGTATAGACGCGGCGATAAAGGTCCGCAGCCATCTCCCACTGATCGTGTCGGGCATAGCGGCTGGCGAATTTCTCGACACCGTTGGCGATGCGATTATCGATCCGCGTCCTACGCGTGGGGGAAGAGTACACGGCCAAGGTCGTGGCCACCGCCAGCCCCAGCACCAAGGCGCTCATTCCGCCCAGGCGGAAGGCAAGCCCGCGACCGGCACCTTGGGGCCAGTCCGCAGGCCGGTGGACCTCAAGTTGGCGCCGGTGGGCAAAGTGGTACTGCACGGCCGTCATCGCCAGGGCCATACCGATCAGAATCTCGGCGACCTCCGCCTCATTGAAATGAAACGGCCCCTTCTCCAGGAACGCGCCGGCGCAAAAGAACGGCCAAAGGTAGAGCGGTGGGGCGGCCAGGCCCCGCGCCTCAATCCACGTCGCCGCCCGAAGCCGCAGTCGCAGCGCCAAAGGATAGGCCAGGCCGTATCCCGCCACGACAGCAACCACGAACCAGGTCACCGCGGCTTTAAGCGACGTCCTATGCGGTCCGGCGAAAAAGTTGTGCAGATTGGTCTCACCCTGAAGGTTGTTGGCCCTGAAATAGTGCGGCGAGGAGAACCCGATCAGCCGCTGCCCCCAGGATATTTCCTCCATGCTGACGTAGAAACAACTGGCTGCCAGCAGGGCGAAGAACCAACGAAACCGCCAGCGCGTCATCGCCAGCCGGGCCGACACGACCAGGGCAACCACCAGGCTCCACACCTGCACCCACTCTCCGAACAGGTCTTCATAGGTCGCCCAGATGTACACCAACGGGAACCGGGCAGCCGCCACGAAATAGAACCCCAGAATCCCCGCCAAAAGCGCCCACGCGAAGGTCCTGTAACTGTGCTTGCTCTTTGACTCCGGCATCGAACACAACTCCTTATTCGACTTTCCCCGCCGTCGTCATCGGCCTGATCGTCGCCACGATTCACCCTTACGATGCCGCGTCTGAAAGCGAGGGCTGACCCTCGAAGGTCATCGGCATTGCGTCGGGGACACGTTCTGTCGTCGGGCGAACCGTATCGGCCCCACGCCGGTCTGATAAACGGCGGAAGAAACGCATGACCCGGTCCGGAACGCGATTCAGCAAGTGTTCCGTCAAGGTATCAGCCCCTCCCCAAATCGGCAGCCAGCGCCCCAGTCGGCTCAGCGTGTCGTAAACGATGAACCTGGCTGCGCTGGCTTGGGCCTGCGCCCCGGTCGCGACGATCTGAAGCGGGTAAGCCAGGTTGCCCACCACCGGGATGGCCCCGATAAACAGTGCAACCCAGGGCCGATCGCGCCCGGTGAACGTGTTCTGAATCAACCGGCCTGCTGTGTAGAGCGTTCGGACGCACGGACCCGCCGCGATCAGAAAGACACCCAGAAAAACCTCGTCGATGGTACCAGCCATCCACAGCGCCGGCATGATCCACCACTCCATCGTCTTGACCAGCGGCTTGATGGCCAGGTGAACGCCGAAATCGGTCAGATAAGTGCTGGCTTCTTCCGATCGAAGATGCTCGCGCAGCACCGTAGCCTGTCGATCGCTCAACTGGCGGCGATCCTGCCAACGGGCGATGCGGGCGCTCACATAATCACGGGCCAATTGGGTCCGGTATTGCTGCGAACACAGTGCCTTCCAACACCCGTGGAAGATGCGCCCGACGCGGATGCGGGCCAGGCTTGTCACCGCCGCCGCGACCCAACCCATCACGCGGCCCGGCAACGCCCGCCCGGCCCGGCCAACCTCTCGGCCGTACCACTGTATAGCGTGGCGTTCGTACCATTGGGCCTCTTCACGGGTGATCGAGCCGATGGCCCGGCGATAGGCGATGCTCTGCCGAAACCTGGGCAGCGACTTCCACGCCGTCTGGTGGCGCTCCAGGTCTTCGATGTCCGCCAAGAGCCTGACGGTGCGTCCGCCTCCCAGACGCTCGTCCAGCGCTTCGGCCTGGCCGGTCACATAGCCGCGCAACTTGTCGACATCGACGTCGTCGAACAGGGGCCCGCGGTGATGGACTGACTTGGGCAGATAGAACAGGATCAAATCCAGCGGGTTTAGCGGGATCAGGGCCGGCACGCCCGATTCAAGGTCGATCCACGCCCAGCGGGATTGGCCGGTGCCGTCGCTGCCCTCCCGCATGAAGTTGTTCAGCGCCACCGGGTTGCCTCGGCCCGCCTGCCAGACGAGCCCGTCGAAACCCGACTCGATCAGTCGGGCCTGCAACGGCATCATCACCCGGTGACGGGCGTCCGACAGCTCACACTCCCCCGGTGGCGTGAACGGATGGCAAAGCCCGACATGGCGCCCGTCGATCAGTTCGCAGTGCATCTCGAACGCCCGATGCTCCCGGTTCCAGCAATGGCCAAAGGCGCGCGAAACGCGAAGCTTGGACCCGAACCAGAACTCGACCAACTCCGCGAGGATCCGGCGACGCAGCACCGCGCAAGCTATGGCGTCTTGGCTCCACTGATACGGGTTGGGCGCCCCCAGAAACGCGTACTGCACCAGCTTGGTCAGCCCCTGCGCTCCGAAAACCTTGCGGGCCACCAGGCGCCCTGAATCATCGCGACTGGCATAGACCACGCCGGACCGTCCCCGGCCCAGCTCACGGTCCTCGAGCGGTAGGAGGCCAACCGGTGGCGCTAGTTCGGCGAGGATCTGCGACCGACTCCCGATGCCACAGTCTCTCTCCGCGTGCGAGCGGAGATCTGCGACCGGCCGCTTCGCCGGAGCTTCCGCCAAGATTGTCGCAGAGTCGCGCATCCAGTGTCTCCTCTCGGCCGACCCGACCGCTGAATCTCGACCCGATGCCGGCGACCCAAACATGCGGGCACCTCGCGGGCCCGCCAACCGGCGTGTCCGCGAGGCGCCCTATGTTGCCGCCGTTCGGCGAGACGGCAGGCGTTGGATCGGGCTACTTGATCAGGAATACCTTCCGTATCGAGTCGGCGTCGCCGCCCATATCGTTCCCGTCGTTGTCCCCGCCGCTGTCGCTGTCGTCGCTGTCGAACAAGGGGTTGCCCTGGCTGTCATCGCTGTCGTCCGGGTCGCCCATGCCGCTATCGTCGCTGTCGTCGCTGGCGCCGCTGTCGCTGTCGCCGCTGTCGCCGCTGTCCACGCTGTCATCGCTGTCATCCACGTCGCCGGGCTGGCCGCCGGAATCGCTGTCCGGGCCCTCGCCCTCGTGGGCGCTGCTGTCGTCGCTGTCGTCGCTGGCCCCGCTCTCACTGTCGTCGCTGTCGTCGCTGTCGCCCGAGTCGCTGTCGTCGCTGTCGCCCGAGTCGCTGTCGTCGCTGTCGGCGCTATCAGGGGGGCCGAATTCGCCCTGGCTGTCGTCGCTGTCGTCGCTGTCACCGGCCACGCAATTGCAGGGCCCGAGCGTATCCCCTTGGTCCAGAAGAATGCCCGCAGCCCCCGAATCGGCGATAATCGTGCGGGGCGAATCGCTGTCCTGCGAATCCACGACGCTCTCGCTGTCTCCGGTGTTCTGGCCGCCGCTATCGTCGGTGTCGTTGCTGTCGTCGCTGTCGTCGCTGTCGGCGTTGGGTCCATCACTGTCGTCGCTGTCGTCCGAGTCGCCGTTGTGGCTGCCGTCGCTGTCGTCCGTGTCGCTGTCGTCGCTGTCGTCGCTGCTACCGGCAACACTGTCGTCGCTGTCGTCGCTGTCGCCTTCGTTGTGGCACAGCATGACGCTGTTGGCCGGCACCGTGTCGGAGCACTCAGCCTCGGTAAAGGTCATGTTGACGTAGATGGCCACTGCCTCGGCGCTGACGTTGGTCGCCGAGTTGCCGAAGATCCACGCGAAGTAGAGCGGAACGCCTCCGTTGGGCGATTGATCGGTGTGCCGCAGGTGCGTGCGGACCGCATTGGTCGGCGTTTCTCCGGGCACGAAGTCATAAGCGTTCGTGTCGGTGTTGAAATGGGCCCGGCCAAAGATCAGGTCGGTACCGGCTTCGACTTCCAAGACCCGGCCCATGACCGTGTTGGACGCCACGTAATCCATGGCCGACTGCGTTGCGTCTGCG
>JBHHVM010000028.1:0-14384 GCA_046754265.1 Phycisphaerae bacterium | reverse complement strand
GTCATGCCCACTCCCGCCCCCCACCGTCTGGCCGGCATCGTCCTCTGCGGAGGCCAAAGCACCCGCATGGGAACTCCCAAACCCCTCCTCGAGTTTGCAGGCCGACCCCTGCTCTCCCACGTCGTCTCGGCCGTCAGCCAGGCTGCCCACCCTGTCGTCGTCTCAGCCGCCGCCGATCAGGACCTGCCCCCCTTGGACGCTGATATCCAAATCGTCCGCGACACCGTGGCCGACGCCGGGCCCCTGCAGGGTATCGCCGACGCAGCCTCCACCCTGGCCGATCGTGCCGACCTCATCTTCGTCACCGGCTGCGACGCCCCGTTCATCACCCCCGCCATCATTGGCCGGCTGGCCGATCTGCTGGGCACCCACCAGGCGGCTGTGCCCCTGCTCCACGGCCGCCGCCAACCCCTCCTAGCCGTCTATCGCGCCGACGCCCTGGCCACCCTCGCATCCCGCCGCCTCGCCCAGAACCGCCCAAGCCTGATGGGGCTGCTGGATGCACTCGACCTGGTCATCGTCCCGGACCACCAACTCGCCGACCTGGATCCCAACCTGGACATCGCCCGCAACCTCAACTCCCCGGACGACTTACGCCAAGCCTTAAACCGCTGGCATCAAAAGGCCGAAGAATCTCCTTGACGCCTAACGATGTTTGGTGTATGTTAGGTATACTAACCCGAAGCCAAGTAGGGCAGGTCACCGACCTGCCTGCACCGTCTGACCCATTTATGCATAGAGTCACCCGACAGACTGGCGGGGCCATTACCTTCCCCCAATCGGAGGCCCAAAACTCAAGCCCTGTCGAGAATGGGCCACAAACGCTGGACCGGCTCCGCCGCATGCTTCAGCGCTACCAGCACCGGCGGGGGGCGACCCGGCAGTTCGCCCCCACCCACCTGAATCCCTTGGACCGGGCTTTGCCTCACGGCGGGCTGCCCGTCGGGGCGGTGACCGAGATTTTCTCGGCCGCCCCAGGCACCGGAGCCTCCACCCTGGCCTATCGGATCGCCCGGGCCGTCGCGGGCCCCTCGCGGGCGATTCTGGTGGTCGATACCCGTGGGGATTTTTATCCCCCCGCCGCCTGGCAACTGGGCTTGGCCCCCCGGCAGTTGCTGGTGGTCCGCGCTCGGCAAGCCCGGTCGGTCCTCTGGGCCTTGAACCAGGCCCTGCGCTGCCCGGCCGTCGCGGCTGTCTTGGCTGACGTCGATTGCTTGACCGACGCCGACTCGCGTCGCCTGCAATTGGCCGCCGAGGCAGGCCGGACCGTCGGCCTGCTGCTTAGGCCCAGCCCCAACAGCCGGCGGTCCTTCGCTGCGGTCCAAATGCTCGTCGAACCGGTCCCGACCGATGACGGCTCGAACGTGCCACTGTCCGGCACAAAAAAAAGAACAAACGCGCAGCTTAGGCGATCACGCGTGTGTCGCCTGACGCTGACCAAAGTTCGGGAAGGGATGCCCGCCAGCCCCGTAATGGTGGACCTGAACCATGAAACGGGCCATGTGCCTGTACTTCCCGAACCTCGCCATCGACCGGCTGCAAGTCGAGATCGACGGCTCAGCGCTTAAAGGCGCTTCGAACCCCAAGCTGCGGGTCGTCGTCGCCGAACAGGCCCGGGTGGTGCGGGTGGTTCAGGTTGACGCCTTGGCCGTTCGGGCGGGCATTCGCGCAGGCATGCCCCTGGCCGAGGCCAAGGCCCTGGCCCCGGAACTGCTGGCCAGGCCGCACTGGCCCGGGGCGGACCGGGCGGCCCTTGAATCGTTGGCGGTATGGGCCGATCGGCTTTCGCCCTACGTCCATCTGCACGGCCCCGACGCCCTGTTGGCCGATCTGACCGGCACAGGCCGGCTGTTCGGCGACGAGCAGGCCCTGCTGCGCCGGGTGTCCGACGCCATGTCCGGGCTGGGTTATACCGCTAGAGTGGCACTAGCTGACACTTTCGGCGCCGCCTGGGCCCTGGCCCACGCCCACCTGGCCGACCGGATCGTCGCCCCCCCGGGCCGGGCTGCTGCGTACCTGGCCCCGCTGCCGGTGTGGGCTTTGCGCATCGACCCGGGGCAGGTGACCGAACTGGCCCGGCTGGGCGTCGAGACTATCGAAGCCCTGCTGCACCTGCCGCGGTCGTCGCTGGCTGCCCGCTTCGGCGATGAGCTGCTCTGGCGGCTGGATCAGGCTTTGGGCGATGCGCCGGAGGTGCTCGAGCCGTTTCGACCGGCGCAGGTCTTGAAGCGGTCTTTGCGCATCGCCAGGCCCACCGACCGCTGGGAGGTGTTGGACGAAGCCCTTCGGCGGGTGTTGGTTTCGTTTTGCGAACAATTGGAACGCGACGTGGCTGGGGTGCGACAAGTGTTCGTCACCTTTTATTGTCCCCAGCTTCGGCCGGTGACCCTGGAAGTCAGCGTTTCGCGGGCCACGCGGTCGGTCGATCACCTGCACGAATTGTTGCGGGCCCGTTTGGAGGCTGAGCACCTGCCGGCCCAGGCCGACGGGTTGACGATTTGGGCCCGGCGGACCGAACCGTTGGACGGCTGGCAGGACGAGTTGTTCGACACCGGCCAAGCCGACGCCCAAGCCTTGGCCAGCTTGATCGATCGGCTGACCAGCCGGCTGGGCGCCGAAGCGGTGGTGCGGGCCATACCGGTTAGCGACCATCAGCCCGAGTGTGCGTTCACCTATGTAGAGGCGAGTTCGAGTTTCGAGTAGCGAGTTATGAGTGCATGGGGAACGTGGAATGACGCGACGGACGGGAGCGATCGGCCCTTGCGGTTGTTGGCTAAGCCGGTGGAGGTTTCGGTGCCGGTCGTATCGACCGGGGGCTGGCCCGAATGTTTGGTTCGGCAGGGCCGGCGCGAAGACGTGGTTAGCGGCACCGGCCCGGAGCGGGTGGAGACGGGCTGGTGGCGCGGTAAACACGTCCGACGGGATTATTACCGGCTGACCTGCCGGTCGGGTCGATCGTGCTGGGTGTTTCGGGAGCGCAACAGCGGGCGATGGTTTTTGCAGGGGTGGTTTGATTGAGAGGCGAAAGACGTAGAGATCGAGGGATCAAGGGATCAAGGGATCGAGGATGGAATGAGGTCATGTTTTGTCACTATCCGGCGCATCGACAAGTTCGCCGCATTCGGGGCATCGGCATGTTGTATTCCCGTTTGATTTCAGTCGTCCCTCCAGGACTTCGTTTGGGTGTTGGGGTTTGTCATCCCGGCACTGACGTGCCGGGCTACATTCGGGGCGTGCCTACGGCACGCCTTGCGGCAAGAGCACGACTCGCCGTGACGGCATGCCTTGGGGCAGCGGGATATCCTGCGGCGGCGGTTTGGCCAATGGGAATGTGATGTCGTAATGCCTGAGAGTGGGAACGAGTATCGGTTTAATGTGGTGGGACCCGATCGGGATGTTGAGGTTGGGCTGCGGTTGGCGGGCGGGGTCGAGTATGTGGAGTTGGTTTGTCGGAGTTGGTTTTCTTTTTTGCGGGGGGCTTCGCATCCTGAGGAGTTGGTGGATCGGGCAGTGGAGTTGGGGCTATCGGGGTTGGCGATTACGGATCGCAACAGTTTGGCGGGCGTGGTGCGGATGCACGTGGCCGCCAAGGAGCGGGGGTTGCCGCTGCTTATCGGGGCCGAAGTGGTGCCGGTGGATGGACCCGCTGTGGCCTTGTATGCGATGGACCGGGCGGGATATGGGCGGTTGTGCCGCTTGTTGACACGGGGGAAGTTGCGGATGCCCAAGGGCCGGTGCGAGATTCGGGTCGAGGATATTGCGGAGTTCTCGGAGGGGTTGGTGGGGGTGGTGCTTGGGGAAGGCGGAAGGCACGAAGGCACGAAGGCACGAAGGCACGGAGGCGACGACGGTGCGGATTGCGACTCGAAGAGGGGAGGTGAGACTGGCGTTGCATTAATGCGATATCGGGAGGTGTTTGGGGATCGGGTTTATTTGGGGGCTTCGGGGGGTTATGGGGGGGATGATGTGGGGTGTTTGGCGCGGATGGCGGCGCTTTCGCATGCGTCGGGGGTCCCGATGGTGGCGGTCAACGACGTGCATTATCACGAGCCGGGGCGGCGGTTCTTGCAGGATGTGATGGTTTGTATTCGCGAGCACCGGACCCTGGAACAGGCTGGGCGGTTGTTGTTTGCCAACGCGGAACGGTATCTGAAATCGCCGCAGCAGATGGCTGAGTTGTTCGTGGATTATCCCGAGGCGATTGCCCGGACGGTGGAGGTGGCTAGGCGGTGCAGTTTTAGTCTGGATGAGCTGCGCTATGCGTATCCCGAGGAGTTGTGCCCAGCCGGTTTGACGCCGGGCCGACATTTGGCCCAACTGACCTGGGCGGGGGCTAAGGAGCGATACCCCGGAGGGTTGCCGGGCAAGGTGCGGCCGCTGATCGAGCACGAGTTGAGGTTAATCGAGCAGCTCGAATATGAGCCGTACTTTTTGACGGTGTGGGACATCGTGCGCTTTGCCAGGTCGCGGGACATTTTGTGCCAGGGGCGCGGCAGTGCAGCCAACTCAGCCGTGTGTTACTGCCTGGCGATCACAGCCGTGGATCCGGAGCGGGTGGATCTTTTGTTCGAGCGCTTCGTTTCGCAAGAGCGGAACGAGCCGCCGGACATCGACGTGGACTTCGAGCACGAACGGCGGGAGGAGGTGTTCGAGTACATTTACAACAAGTATGGGCGAGAGCGGGCGGGAATCGTGGCGGAGGTCATCACCTATCGGCCCAAGTCGGCGGTGCGAGACGTGGGCAAGGCGCTGGGCTTGTCGCTGGACCGGGTGGACGTGTTGGCCAAGAGCCTGGACTGGTGGAACGATCAGCCCGTGCCGCCCGAGCGGTTGCGCGAGGCGGGCATCGACCCCGACGAGCGGAGCATGCGCTGCTTGCGAGGGTTGGTGAAACAGATTCTGGGGATAGGGCGTCATCTTTCACAGCACGTGGGCGGGTTCGTCATCACGCGGACCCCGCTGTGCGAGATGGTGCCGTTGGATAACGGGGGGATGCCCGGGCGAACGTTTATCGAGTGGGACAAGGACGACATCGATGCGCTGGGCATCCTCAAGGTGGATTGTCTTTCGTTGGGAATGATAACGGCCATTCGGAAATGCTTTGGGTTGATTAACTCGGAACGCGGAGCTCGGAACGCGGAGTTAGCGTTGCACACGGTTCCGGCTGAGGACCCAGCCGTTTATGACATGATTTGTTCGGCTGACACGGTGGGGGTTTTTCAGATTGAATCGCGGGCCCAGATGAGCATGCTGCCTCGGCTGCGGCCTCGGTGCTATTACGATCTGGTGATCGAGGTGGCCATCGTTCGTCCGGGGCCCATTCAGGGGCAGATGGTGCATCCTTACTTGCGGCGAAGGAACGGCCAGGAGGCGGTGACCTATCCGACGCCCCGAATCAGGGACGTTCTGGAAAAAACATTGGGGGTGCCGCTGTTTCAGGAACAGGCCATGCAGCTTGCGGTCGTGGCGGCGGGGTTTACGCCGGGCGAGGCGGACCAGTTGCGGCGGTCGATGGGAGCCTGGCGGCACAGTGGGGTCATGGAAAAATTCCGGGAGCGGTTGGTCGAGGGGATGCTGGAGCGGGGGTTGGATCGGGATTTTGCCGAGCGCGTGTTCGAGCAGATTCGAGGCTTTGGGGCGTACGGGTTTCCGGAGAGTCACGCGGCGTCATTTGCGCTGCTGGTGTATGTGTCAGCCTGGTTGAAGCGGTATCACCCGGCGGCGTATTGTGCAGCCCTGCTCAACAGCCAACCGATGGGGTTTTATCAGCCGGCCCAGTTGGTGCGGGACGCGGTCGAGCATGGGGTCGAGGTTCGGGGGGTGGATGTTAACTACAGTTCGTACGATTGCACTCTGGAAGGCAGAGAACTCGGAACGCGGAACTCGGAACGGGGAATAGAACAACAAAGTCGAAAATCGAAAATCGAAAGTCGAAAACCAGAAGGCGAAAGGCAAGACTCAGGGTTGGGCGGGGTTGGTGCCGAGACTTGGGGGGTTGGGGGGCCTGTTTTGCGGTTGGGGATGCGGTTGATTCGGGGGGTCTCGGCGGCGAAGGTGGCTTCGATCGAGCGGGCCCGGTGTGAGGGGGGTGCGTTCGAGACGGTGGCGGAGCTGGCCCGGCGGAGTGGTGCGCCGCCGGCGGTGCTGGCCCGGTTGGCGGCGGCGGATGCGTTCGGATCGATGAGGCTGAGTCGGCGGGAAGCGTTGTGGCAGGTATTGGCACTGGATGGAGGAGGAGATGGCGGGCCCGGGTCGCTGCTGTACGGTTTGGAGCGGGCTGAGCACCGCCCGAGGCTGCCGGCTGAGTCGTTGAAGGAGCGGCTGGTGCAGGATTATGAGTGGATCGGTTTGTCGTTGGCAGCCCATCCTATGTCACTGGTTCGAGAGCGGTTGGAGGGGGCGGGGGCGATCGACGCGAAGATGTTGAAGGAGATGCCACCGGGCAGGCGGGTGCGGGTAGCGGGGCTGGTGTTGGTGCGGCAAAGACCCGCCACAGCCAAGGGGTTGATGTTCTATACGCTGGAGGATGAAACCGGCGTGATGAACCTGGTGGTCAGGCCTGAGGTCTATGAACGGTATCGGAGGGCGGCGCATCATTCGGTCGGGGTCCTGGCGGAAGGAACGGTGGAACGGCAGGGGGAAGTCGTCCACGTTCAGACGCGGCGGATCGTGGATTTGACCGAAGCCTTGGAGGGCTTGGTGGTGCGGCGGCGGGACTTTCGTTGATTGCAGGAAAACATCCATCACCAAGACGCCCAAAGTAGTGCGCCTATCCTGCAACTTCGAATTACGCCGTCCGCGCGAACTGAAGTTCGCGGCTCGCTTGGTTGTGGAATAGGTTCTAATGGCTGAAGTTGCTGCGCAGGCAAGGATTGGTATTGTGCCGTAACCTCCACCAATTGCAGTGTCAGGTTGTGGCTTTTATCGTGGCGTCGGGATCGACTTCCAGGGAGACAATGGTGATGTCGTCCATGGGGTTCAACGAACCGGTCTGGCCGTCGAGCAGAGCGTTGATGCGGGGGGCGAACTCAGCCAGGGGGCATGAAGCCAGGTCCATAAACATCTTGTGGTAGGCTGGGGTGGCGTTGTCGGGGTCGGCGGACTCATCGAACGCGGTTTCGAGCCCATCGGTGTAGATCACAATTTTGTCGCCGGGTTTGAGTTGGATGGTCCCACTGGGGAACTCTTCGCCGGGGAACACTCCGAGCAAACCCCCGCTGCTCTTGAGGTCGATGATGCCGGCGTCGTGGCCCAAGAGCAAAGGATAGGGATGCCCGCCCCGGGCGTATTGCATTTGCAAAGTTTCGATGTTGATGAGGCAATAGCAGGCGGTGACGAACTGGCAGTTGGGCAGAGCCTGTCCCGACAGGGCATCGTTGAGCCCTTTGAGCGTTTCGGACGGCGTCAGGATTTCGTAACCGTCGGCGAAGACCCGTTTGGAGACGATGGCCTTCTTGATGAACATGGTCAGCAGGCTGGCGGCCATGCCGTGCCCGACCGCGTCAGCGACGTAAAAGGCCAGGTGCTTTTCATCGACGCGGAGGACGTCGTAGATGTCACCGGAGACCCAACTGGCGGGTCTAAAGACGGTGGAAAAAGTAATGGGCCCGATGGGATCGGCGGTTTGAGGCAGGAAGTCGCGTTGCAGGCGCCCGGCGAGCTGCATCTCCTGGTCCACCTGGCTGAAGTGGCGGTTGAGTCGTTTGCCGATGCGCTCCATGTTGTCGAGTTCGCGTTCCATGTTGCGGACCAGCTCTTGACAGCGGCGCAGGGCGCCGAGCCTGGAGCAGAGCTGATCGGCGTTGGTGTCGGTGGGCAGCAGATCGGCCAGGGCGTTGGCGTGGAGTAGGTGTTCGACGGGCGTGTCCGAGAGGACGAGAGTAGCCACGCGCCCGGCGTCGGCGGTGCGGAGCAGATCGAGCAGCTCGAGCTCGACGTTCTTGGGATCGTGGGCCCCGGAGACCGGCAGGACCAGGGCGTCGAAGGGGGTACAGCGAAGTTGTTGGAGGGCGGTCTGATAGTCGGCGGAGACGGCCACCTGGTAGCCACCCTCGGTGAGCCAGCCGGTGAGTGGGCCCGGCTCGGTGCCGGGCGTAGGGTCATCGATCAGCAGAACCTGCATGGGCGGGTTTGCTCGTTATGGGGCCAAGAACAATGAATGGATCCCCGGCGACGGAGCCGGTGGAGTCCGGGCGGCTACACCGGTCATTCGGCCCGCTTGGCAAGGTCCTTTAGGAGGGATTTGGGAATCTGCACCTTGTCGCCGGTGGTGATTTTGAGCTTGGCGAAGAGGTTGCCGCGGACTTCCAGGGCGAAGCGGTAGGGCGCCTTGGGGCGATAAGTACGGGTGTCCAGAGGGGCCATGGTGTGGATGGAGACGATGGTGCCGTCGGTGCGGATATAGGCGATGTCCAGCGGAATGATGGTGTTCTTCATCCAGAAGCCGTGAAGTTTGCTCTGTTCCTGGGGGAACAGGAAGATCATGCCGCGTTCGTGGCCGTTGGGCAAGGGCTTGATTTGTTCGGCGGTGACGAACATCAGGCCTTTCTCGCGCTGTTTGGAGGTCTGGGCCACCCAAACGTGGAAGGTGTGGTCCTTGACGGTGACGTCGGCCTGTTTGAGAGCGTCGAGGCGATTGGGCTCGTCGGGGGCACAGCCAGCCAGGTGAAGGGCCGATAAGGCCAGAATCAGGCGGATGTCCACGGGCGTTCCTCCGGGGTTTGGCGATCTCACGGAGCTTGTCCGAGCGCTTGGCGAAGCAGGCGCCGAGTGTACAACAGATCGATGATGGCCATCAAACAGATGCACAGCAGCAGGAGCAGGACCACCGCCCAAATCAGAAGAAAGGCGACCGGGTGTTGGGTGGGATCGACGTGGTGGAAGCCGACGTAGACCAGAATGCTGACAACGGCACAGAGGACGGCGCCGGCAGGCCGCCAGGGGCGTTGGCCGGTCAGCGTGGAACCGGTGGCGGGTCGGCGGCGGAAATGGCCCATCAGATAGACGATGGAAGTCAGCAAGCCGGCGACGCTGAGGCCTATGGTCAGAATCCAGTGGAGGGGGCCGTTCATGTCGATGCGGACACGGTAAACCAAACCGCGACGAGACGGTAGCCGGGCTGCGGCTCGTCTGGGTCGGGCCTCGGACGCCGGGGCATGGGCTGCCCGACTCGGGCCCGGTGGCGCAGGCCTGCTTCAGGAGGTGATCGGGTTCTTGCTGGGCCCGCGAGTGCGGATTGAGGCTTGCAGGTCTGTGATGCGCCCTTGCAGCGCCGGAACTTTTTCCAACGCAGCCAGGTGCCCGGCCAGATCATCCAGTTGGCGGGCAGAGGCACCGGTCACGAACTCGGTCAGTTTCTCAAGCAGGTTAGCCAGAGCTGGCTGGACCAGGGGGAAAGCAGGCTGGTTTCCAACAGCCCGGACGAGCGCCGCAGCCAAGTCGGCGGCGGCGAGGGGGTCATGCTGGGCGGCTTGCTTAAGGCAGGTGGCCATCAATTGGGCCAGGAGGCCTGCATGGGGTTCAGCCTTGGTCCACAAGTCGGTCAATTCGGTCCAGTGGGCCTTGATTGCGTCGAGGGTAGTCGTCAGTGACGGAGCGAGTCGCTCGAGGGCTTCTTTGGTGACGGCCCCGGCCAGCGTTACGGCCAATTCGTCCTTGGCGGGTTGGTCGAAATGTTCGGCCAGCAGGTTCAGGATGCCATCGTCGTCGACCTGGCGGAGCTGGTCCCGGCGCAGCACAAACCGGGCGTAGTGATTCAGGGCCTGGGGCGACGTGTCCGGGAAGCGTCCATCCGTCAGCGTCAGAAGGTCGTCCGGGGCCTGGTTTTGCCAGCGACTTTCGACGAGTCGCGTCCAATCGGATTGCGGCTGCGGCGGCGCATCTTGACCTTTTGCGGATGTTAACAGTGCCACTGCATGGCCCGTAATGACGGAGCGGAGCTGGCTTGCGGTCTGGTCGGTGACGACGGCCAGATTAAATCCGCGGGCGAGCGAATACCGCAGCCCAGCCGAGAAGGAAGTCCGGCAGCGCAACGGGGCTGGCAAAGAGAGCAGCACGGCTTCGGCCAGCAGCAGCGGATCGTACGGGCCCAACAGGACGGCGGCCTTTTGCTCGAAGATGTTGTCCAGGGCGGCGGCGATCCATCCGGGGCCGACCCGACTGACGGACTCGACCAACGGAGCGGTATTGCTGAGGGGCTGGAGGGGCAATTCGAGTTCGGGCACGGTGGCGAGTGGTTTCTCGAGCGGTTGGGCCGATTCTTGCCGGAGGTAGTTGCGGACCAGCTCGAACGGGTTGTATCCAAAGCGGTCGGCGTCCGCGAGGTCGAGCACGAGTATGTGCGTGTGGACTCTGTTGCCCCCCCGGCCGCTGTACTCGGGGCCGGCGGTGCAGGTGTAGGTGATGCAGTAGCGGTCGGTGGGCAAGGGGTAGCCGCAGACGCCCACCGCATCGGGGGTGTCACTGCACAAGCCTTGGTGGGATGGACATCGTGGGGTGATGTACTTTTTTTCCTCGGGGCGCAGCCCGGAGCTGGCGGCGACCAGCCGATACCCTCCGCCGGTCGGCGAACGGATGGACGTGAAAACGGCCTGTTGGCATTGAAGGGTGGTCACTGGGGTCGGTCCCGTGTCGAAGCCCATCCGGTGCGGGGCAATTACATGTTGTCGAGAAGCCACTCGAAGGGTTCAAGGATGCCGCGCGGGGCGCTATGCAGAGGAACGGGATAGACGTTGTCCTGGCTGCTGGCAAAACCGAGGGACCCAATCACGCTGGAGGCGAAGAAGTTGACGCGCTCGAAACGGTTGTCGCAGATGTTCCAAAGCCGATTCAGGTTGGTCTTGACGAAGTTTGCGGGATTGTCAAAACACTGCGGGCAAGCGTCGGCCTTGCACAGGACGATGGCGATGGGGTTGGCAATGCGTTCGTCTCGCCTACTGGCGAAGACGTCGTCCAGGTAGGTCATAAGCTTGAGGGCGAAGAAATCGGGCTGAGACGATCCGGCCGCTGCCAGTGCGGCGTCGACCAGGACCAGGGCGGCTTCGGTCTTGTCGAGCAGGCTGCGGATGACGCTGAAGGTCTTTGGCGTATCGACTTCGGTGGCCAGCGCTTCACCGGCCATGTCGGGCATGACCAGATCCACCCAGCTCTGGCCCTTGGTTTTCTGGCAGATCTGATAGTAGGTCCAGTACCACTGGTCCGGTTCCATGGGGGTTTTGGGGGGGAAGCGGCGCTGTCCCAGGTAGGCGACGACGTTCTGCTGGAGGTTGACGGAATAGGCCCCTTTGGGGACGGCTTCGAAGTCTCGGGCCCGGCGGGCCAGCATGTCCAGGAGCATGCCCAGGTAGACGGTCTTGCCGACGTTGGACTCGCCGACGATGCTGATGATGCGGGGTTCGCGTCGCTGGGCCACGGACTCGTGGATCAGGGCCATGGGCGCCGAGCAGTGCCCGCAGATCACCGCCTCGAGCGGGTTGTCGGACTCGCAGATGAGGCAGGGCACCGTGCTTTGTTTTTCTGCAGGTTCGATGGCCACGAGGGGGCTCCTTGCGCTTCGAGAGCAGGTTCGGCTCTAGACTTTCGTCTTTCGTCTTTCGACTTTCGACTTTCGATTTTCGACTAGATGTCCATGGCACAGCGGAACCCGGTATTGTGGGTCCGGCTAAGCAGTATCTGTCCGGTCCGGAAAGTGGAGGTCGCCTGAGTCTCGAAGTAGGTGTCGTAGGCCCCGCCGCGGACGGCTTTCATGGGCATTTCGGCGACGATGATTTGTCCATCCGCATCGGTGACCTCGAAGTCCCCATCCGTCCACTCCCACGTGTTTCCGATGAGTTGCTGCACGCCGTTGGGGGCGCATCCCTTGGGGAGGCTGTCGACGGGCTGGATCGAAGCCAGGCCGGTGCCCCACAGGTTGCAGCATTCGTAGTCCATGGCGTCCCCCCAGGGGAATCGCCGGAACACGTCGGCTTCACTCTTGATGCGCCAACTGGCTGCCATTTGCCATTCCGCCTCGGTGGGCAGGCGAAGGCCTACCCATTTGGCGTAGGCGTTGGCTTCGTACCAGCTGATGCCCACGACGGGGTGGTCGGCGCAACGCAGGTCGTGTCGGCCCTGCCTCCAAAAGCGGGGTCCCGGGTTGCCGGTTTGGTCGTGCAACTCGATGAGGTGAGGCCAAGTGGCTTCGGGCCATAGGGCCAGGTTGTCGTACCCGCCGGCGTCGACGAACTGCTGAAAGCGGGCGTTGGTGACCGGATGCAAAGCCAGGAGGAAGGGTTCGATCTCGAATTCTTGTTCCGGTCCGCCGGGCTCGTCGTCGAGCGTGGTGGCCAGGGCGGCGTTGCCGGCCGGGACCAGCCCCATGTCCTTTTCCAGACGCCGCTCGGCCTGGGCGCCGATTTGCTCGTAGTCACGGTGTTCGGCCCAGCGCTGGCCCTCGGCGATGACCGTGGCATAACGGTGTTGCTGCAACAACCGATACAGGGCGTCGGGGTGCGGCGTCTTGGGGGGGGCTGGTTGGTAGTCCTGATCGGCGTCCGCCCCGGTCGCCATCTCGCCGATGGGGTTCGCCGCCGGCGCGGGAGAGGTGGGTTTTCTCGAGAAGAGTTTTATGGCCATTTCTAAGTCCCTGGAATCCTGCGGTTATCGTCGTCGCCCAGCGGTGGCGGCTGTAGTTGGTGCGATTATTTACCTTCAATGGCCCGGCGCTTCGCGTCGCGTCGAAGTTTTCGGAACAAGCCCACGCGAGTGTCGTGGCCCAGGTCGCCGTCGGCTTCAGCGGCCGGTTGCCCATCCTCGTCCGGCGGCGGGATTTCGGCGTTCAAGTCGCTATTGAGCGGCGGCGGTGGCCCCGGGGTTATCGGCGGCGGAGGTGAGCCCAGGCGTTCGAACAGTTGGGCCCGTTGCTTGTCGATTTCGGCGCGGTCGGTCTCGAGTTGCTGCTGGAGCGCAGCCAGGTCGTTGCGAGTGGACTCGAACTTGGCCGATTGGGCGGCTAGGGCCTGCTCTTGCTCGGCGAGTTTGGCCTGTCGCAGGTCAAACTCCTGCCGGTGCTGGTTGGCTTCGAGCGTGGCCTGGCCAAGTTGCTCCATGACCGACTTGACCGCTTGGTCGCGCTTTTCGAGGTCCAAGCTGCGGGCGTCGAGGCCGGTGCTGCGCTTGTTCAGGTCGGCTTCTCGTTGATCGAGCGCTTCTTGCCTGTGCCGCAACTTGTCGAGTGACTCCTGGGCGGCCTGCTTTTGGGTTTGGAACTCCTGGCGGGCGTTTTCGAGTTCGTCCCGCTCCTGCTTGATTTGGCCCCTGTCAGCTTGGAACTGCCGGGCCTGCTCTTTGAGCCCCTCAGCCCGGTCTTGAAGATCCTGCTGCTCTTTTTCGAGCTCTTGGGCCCGGGCTGCGAGCTGGTCGTGACGGACCTGAAGGTCCTTGGCCTGCTCGGCGAGTTCACGGTTTTGTTTTTCGCCGCGCTGTTGCTCTTGATCCAGGGCGTCGTGTCGCTCGTCCAGTTGATGGCTTCGCTCGGTCAGGGCCTGGGTCTGCTGGCGAAGGTCATCTTCGCGCTGCTGGAACTCTTGGAGCTTGGCCTCTTGATCGTTGAGACGGCTCTCAAACTCTTGCTCGGCTCCGGTGAGGGTGTCTGACCGCTGATCCAACTCCTGGGCCCAGCGTTGCAGCTCACCGTGTTGGGCGACCAGAGATTTCTCACGCTCGCCCAGTTTTTCTTCGAGCCGACGGCACTCATTGAGCTGTTCCTGCTGCTGACGGAGGGCGCCGGCCTGGGTCTCGGCGAATGCGTCGCGCTGCTCGATGAGCTTGGCCTGGCACTGTTGAAGGGCCTGGGCTGATGCCTGGAGCTTTTGCTGCCGGCGTTCCAGACACGCGTTGGCCTCGCCCAAGGCCTCGACGACGTTCCGACTGAGCTTGGTCAGGTCGGCCCCGGGCGGATCGCCTTGGGCTGGGGCGCTGTCGGGTTGGTTCTTGGATTGTGGACGGTTCTTTTTCATGGCTATTTGCCCCACCATCTGCGTTTGGATTTGACGGGCTCGGGCTCGGCTGGGCCGCGGGCCTGTATCTGAGCGAGCAATTCTGCATCGGACTTATTCGGACCGGCCAACCGGCGCATCACTTTGAGTTTGCGCAAGGTCTTTTCATCGATCTCGGTTAGATCGACCTCGGCGGCGCTGGGTTTTTCGTCCACCGCTGATGGTTGTGGATCGGCCGGCGATGCGGTAGCCCCGGTGTCGGATTTCACTGCGGGGGCGGCATCATCGGCAGGTGCCGGTTGATGGGCGCCGTCAGCGCCGGCCGGTTGGGCTGCGGATGCATCGGACGTCTGGGGTTCGTTAGCGCCGGCCACCGTCGGGTCGGCCGTCTCGATGGACGCCTCCCTGGCC
>JBHHVM010000027.1:0-14595 GCA_046754265.1 Phycisphaerae bacterium | reverse complement strand
GCTCGTTGAGCTGCGCCGCGCCCCTGGTTGTCAGACCATGATCGTTGGGACCAGCACTTCAGCCCTGGATCGCTACCGGGCCAGGCCCGGTGAGCGCGTCGTCCGACTCGACGACCGTACCCTGCTCGCAACCTTGGCCTCCATCGGTAGGCCGGCTCAACTCATCTTCGACGGCGATCGCCCCCGGCTCAGCACGCCCGTCACCGACGCTGAATTGTGGCCCAACTGAATCGCTACCACGCGGCAGCACCATGCCGCTGCCGTCGGCTGTAGATGAACGCACTAGCCGCCACCAACAATGCCGCCATCACCGCCAGACCCCACGTCGACAGGGCCGGGACTTCCGGTCCCGACAAATCGATAGAGCCGATCGCCCCCGCGAAATTCGTCGGCGAATTGGTGCCCGTGGTCAAGTCGCGGTTCAGCGACACGACACCATCGGTCGGCAGTACTCCAAGGCCGAACGTCAGAATATCGAGTCCGCCGGCATAGTTGATCGAGTCCCCGTTGATGCTGAAGAAGTTGTCCGGGATGATGTAGTCCGGCGTCACCGCCCCGGGCAACGCGGCAAAGCCCGACGTGGCCAACAAGACGAACTTGAACCCGGTATCCCCGGGCGGCAAATTGGTCACAAACTGAAAGGTGTTTGCGTTGCTGGTGACGCCGAACGGTCCGATTCCGTTCTCGGCGTTGTCGCCGGTAGACTCCCACAGCTCGATAAACTGGATGGTGCCGTCGGCATTCGAGAAGATTTCATGGACGTCCCAGAGATGGTGCCCAGCCAGGGCGGGCCCACCGGCGCCCAGGGTCACAACGGCCATAAACATTGTTGAGAACGGGTTTTTGCGCATGGATTCTCCTCCAGGAAAAAAGTGAAGGCTCTGTAAAGCCAATTGGATCGGTCAGGCCCAACCTCACATGGTAGCCACGCCACTCCAAAACTCCACACAATCCCCGTCATAGCATTTGGCCCCGCCCGTCCGTCAATTGCACCCATCAATCCGCCTGAGCCTCCCAGCGGGCATGGGCGGTTCATTGCCACGCGGGCCAGGGAAAAATGCCCGGGCGTTGTCGGGTTGACACCGTCCTGATTTGAGCCGGTGTGTCCATTGCCTGCGAATCCCCGATCTTCCCCGGAGACAGAGTCGGGAAATGGGGTCTCAGGAGGTTACAGGCATCCTGCCCGAGGCACCGTTACCTGTTGAGGCGCCGGGCACATCGGTCCAGGGCGGGTTTTGATGCCTTGCTCTGTCACACAAGAAACAGGCATCCTGAGAATCAAGAGCGCCCGATTTGCGTCGTGGTTCTCTTACCTCAGGTTCATCGAAACTCCTGCAGGCGTGCAGTGGGCCCGCTCCTCCAAGCCATCCGAAGCCGGCCAAGCGTCCCATGGGCAACCGATCAGCGCTCCTCCCATTTGGCCACCCAGGTCGCTTCTTCGATTGTTCAAGCGGCGGGCGACCCGTTTCTGAGTGCTACCAGGACAGACCCACCAGCCGTAGAATGACAGCGCTCTGAACGTCCATTGCGGCCCGGAAAACGTCTGTTGGCCGACTCCGGACACGGCGCGTTCGATGTCGCCGGCGGCCGGCTGATTCCGAATCTCGGGAACACTCACAAGACCGCCTTTGTCGGACTCGGCCAACCGCCGGTTCAGGCCCCCTATCAAGATTGATAGCGCTGTCATCGTAGACTACTTGGGCCCGGGGGGTCCATCGTGTACACTGACCGCCCGGTTCAGCATGGATGCGAGCATCGTGGATCAGGAGTGCGCCTATGGACCCGGACAAACCCCTTCGAGTGGCTGTGCTTAGCTCTTACGTGCCCCGCAAGTGCGGAATCGCCACCTTCGCCCGCGACTTATCCACCGCCATCGCCCAAAGCGTCCACGGCTGCGATCAGCCCGACGGCCAGTGCGTGGGCATTGTCGCCCTCAACGATCGGCAGGGCGACTACACCTACGGGCCCGAAGTCGGCCTGTCGCTGGACGACCACCGCCTGGCAGATTTTCGCAACACGGCGGAAATCCTCAACAACAGCCGCTTCGACGTGGTCAGCGTGCAGCACGAATACGGCCTATACGGCGGCGACGAGGGCGAGTACCTCTTTGAGATGCTGGATCGGCTCAACAAACCGGTGGTCGCCACGCTGCACACCGTGCTAAGTGAACCGTCGGCCAAGCGGCATGAGGTGCTCAAGCGCCTGTGCCAGCGGTGCGAGCGGGTGGTGGTCATGGCTGAGCGGGCCCGGCACCTGTTGACCGAGACCTACGAAGCACCCAGCGAGCGCATTCACGTCATTCACCACGGCGTTCGGGAGATGCCTTTCAATGACACCGAACCGTTTAAGAAGCGGTTCGGCCTGGACGGTCGGCCGACGATTCTGACCTTCGGGTTGCTCAGCCCCAACAAGGGCATCGAGACCATGCTCGAAGCCCTGGCCCGCGTGGTCCGACGACACCCCAATGTGGCCTACATCATCCTGGGAATGACCCACCCCGGCATCCACCGTGAGTCGGGCGAGCAGTATCGCTTCGGTCTGGAGCGCAAAGCCCTGGAACTGGGCATTCAGAAGAACGTGGTGTTCCACAACCGCTTCGTCTCCGACCAGGATTTGGGCGACTACCTGCAAGCGGCCGACCTGTACGTGACCCCCTATCCCAACCGCGAACAGATCACCTCCGGCACGTTGGCCTATGCCCTGGCGTCGGGCCGGGCCGTCGTTTCGACGCCCTATTGGTACGCCCAGGAGTTGCTGGCTGACGGTCGCGGTTGCCTGGTGGAGTTCGGCGATATGTACGGCCTGGCCGACCGCGTGTCGGACCTGCTGGACGACGCCCCGCGGCGAAAGGCCATCCGTCGGGCCGCCCACGAGTTCGGTCGATCCATGTCCTGGTCCACTGTGGCCAGACAGTACAACCAGACCTTCGCCGAAGCCGTCAAAGCGTTCCAGAAGGCGGATCGACCCGATCAGGCCTACCGTCCGCCCATGCGGCTAAGCCTGCCCCCCGTACGGCTCGATCATCTGTTAACGCTGACCGATGAAACCGGCGTCCTGCAGCACGCCGTGGGCGGCATCCCGAATCGGGAGCACGGCTACTGCACCGACGATAACACGCGGGCACTCATCGTCACGGCCATGATGTGGAGCCTGTTTCGCGATGAATCGATATTGCCGTTGATGCGGCGTTATCTTTCCTTCATTCACTTCGCTATGCCCGCCAACGGAGGGCGGTTCCGCAATTTCATGGACTATGATCGGCGCTGGCTGGAGGAGACCCCCAGCGATGACTGTCAGGGTCGGGCACTGTGGTCGCTGGGGCACTTGGTCTCGCACGCCCCCGACAAATCCATCCGCGACATTGCCCGCGATTTGTTTCTGGCGGGCATCGGCCAGGCCGAGTCGCTGGCCTATCCGCGCGGCTGGGGGTCGAGCATCCTGGGGGCCCATTACTACCTGCGCGAGTTCCCCGATGACTCGGCCATCCGGACCCTTTTGTCTCGCCTGGCCGACAAACTGGACGGGGTCTTTGCAAATCACGCCACCGACGATTGGCCCTGGCTTGAGGACCAGGTGACCTACGGCAACGGGCGCATGCCCCAAGCCCTCATTATTGCCGGGTTTTCCCTGGAGCGGCCAGCCTTGGTCGAGCGCGGGCTGAAGGTCCTGCGCTGGCTGCTTGACGCCCAGACCTTCGAGAACGGAAACCTGTCCATCATCGGCAACGCCGGTTGGTATCAGCGGGACGGGCAGCGGGCCCGTTTCGATCAACAGCCCATCGAACCGGCGGCGCTGATCGGGGCGTGCAAAGCGGCCTATCGGGCGTCGCAGGACAAAACCTGGCTTATCGAAATGCGCCGCTGCTTCGAGTGGTATCTGGGCCGAAACGACCCGGGACTGTCCATGGTTGATTTCAAGACCCGCGGCTGTTACGACGGGCTGAAAGACGGCTGCGTCAACCAGAACCAGGGGGCTGAAGCCTTGCTCTCCTGGTTGCTCTCGCTGTTGGTGATGCACGAAATGCAAACCGACGAAGCCCCGGAAGTGGGTTAATCCGTGTCCGGAGACCGCTTGGCCATGCCCAAACAAATCACCGACCCGCGTAGCCGGCTGCTGACCCGGCACGACGGCAACCCGGTCCTGACGGCCCACAACTGGCCCTATTTTATCAACACGGTGTTCAACGCGGGGGCCACCCGGCTGGCCACGGGGCAGACCTTGCTGCTGTGCCGGGTGGAGGATTGTTCGGGACGATCGCATCTGTGCGCCGCCCGATCCGACGATGGTGTCAACCACTGGCAGATCGACCCAGCCCCGACCCTGGCGCCCGACCCGGAACGACATCCCGAAGAGCTTTGGGGCCTGGAGGATCCGCGGGTGGTCTGGGTGGCTGAGTTGAACCGCTACGCCGTGACCTACACCGGCTATTCCCCGGCTGGGCCCGGCGTATGTTTGGCCCTGACCGAAGACTTCGTGGAATTCGAGCGCTACGGCGTCATTTTCCCGCCGGAAGATAAGGATGCCACACTGCTGCCCAAACGTTTCAACGGGCGCTGGGCCATGATCCACAGGCCGGTCGGTTCGTGGACGCCCGCCCACATCTGGATTTCCTACTCGCCGGACCTGATTCACTGGGGGCAGCACACCGTGCTGCTCGAAGCCAAACGCGGCGCCTGGTGGGACGCGGGCAAAGTGGGCTTATCCCCACCCCCGATCGAAACGCCGGAGGGTTGGTTGATGATGTATCACGGTGTCCGCGACACGCCAGCCGGTTGCCTTTATCGGATGGGCCTGGCCCTGCTGGATTTGGAGGACCCCTCTACGGTCCTGCTGCGCAGCACCAAGTGGATGTTCGGGCCGGAAACGCCATACGAACGAATCGGCGACGTGGGTGACGTGGTCTTTCCGTGCGGGTACACGCTGGGCGACGACGGCGACACGCTAAGCCTCTATTACGGAGCCGCCGACACGTCCATCGCCCTGGCCACCGGCAGCGTCAGGTCCATGCTGGAATGGCTCAAACAAAACAGCACCCCCGGCGGCAAGTACGACGGGGCATAAACCGGCTTCGGAGAGGCCCATGCGCATTGCCATGTTGGCACCGATCAGTTGGCCCCTGCCGCCGCCGGGGTATGGGCCCTGGGAGCAGGTGGCTTACAACATTACCGAAGAGCTGGTGGCGTTGGGACACGACGTGACCCTCTTCGCAGCCGGGGGAACGCGGAGCCGGGCCCGGGTAGTGGAGACCGTTCCCCACGCCTTGAACACCTGGCCTGCCCAAGACCGCAATCGGCCCTTGGCGTTCGATGCTCGAAGCGGGCTGCTGGAGGGGCCTCCCGATGGACGGGCCCTGGAGCAGTTGCACGTGGCGGCGTGCATGCAACGGGCAGCCGACGGCGAATTCGATATCGTCCATTCACACCTGCACATTCACGCCTTGGTCTTTGCCCGGTTGATCCGTTGTCCGCTGGTCTCGACGCTGCACGGGGCAGCCTGGGTCCGGTCCGCCCATGCCGTCTTCCTGAAATACAAGGACCTGCCCTTCGTGTCGCTGTCCGACGCGGAGCGCCAACTGCTGCCCGAGCTGAACTACGTGGCCACGGTCCACAACGGCGTCCGGTTGGCGGATTTTCCGTACGAGCCGGCCAAGGACGACTACTTGCTGTTTGCCGGGCGATTGTCGCCGGAGAAAGGCCCGGCCGAGGCGATTGAGGTGGCCCGCAAATCGGGGCGGCGCTTGTTGATGGCTGGGATGATTGAGCCACAGCATCAGGAATACTATGATGCCCGCGTCAAGCCCTTCATCGACGGCAAACAGATCGAATACCTGGGCTTGCTGAGTCAGGAAGAACTGGGGCCGGTGTATCGCAAGGCGGCTGCGGTGCTGTTCATGATCAACTGGTGTGAGCCGTGCAGCATGGTGGGCATCGAGGCCCAGGCCTGTGGAACGCCATTGATTGGCACGCGCTATGGGTATCTTCCCGAGATCATCCGCGACGGCCGGACCGGTTTCCTGGTCGACACGGTGGACCAAGCTGTCAACGCCGTCGAACGCCTGGGGCAGATCGACCCGGCCCAGTGCCGAAAGAACGTCGAAGAGCGCTTCAGCGCCCCGGTGATGGGCAAGCGGTATGAAGCCGTGTATCAGGCCCTGGTCGGGAATCAGTGAGCGACCGGCCCGGTCGAGTCGCTGCCGGCGAACTTGGCGGAATAACCGGCGTTTTTGACGGCTTGTCGAATCACAGCCTGGTCCACCGGTGTCTTCAAATCGTACCCCACGATGGCACTCGACGTGGCGTAATCAACCGTGGCGGTCCTGACCCCAGGAACTTTTGTGAGCGCCCCACGCAGAGGGGCCGCACACCCTTCGCAGGTCATGCCCTCGATCTCTAACACCATCCGCCCGGTTCCGGTCGATCCGACCGAGGCCGACCCCGGTGATTCTCCTTGGCCAAGCAGCGTCCCCACGTAGCTTGGAAACAACACCATCGCCCCGACGACGGCGGTGGCCATCCAGAGCGTCAACTTGTTGAACCGGCGCACCCGGCCTGGGGTTCCGTCGCAGCAGGTGTCGCCGCACCGGGCAGGCCTCTTGTAGGTCATGTAATAGCCTACGCCCAACAGGGCGACCGCCCCGCCGATGAAGGGCGTCCGCCAGCGCTCGAAAAAACCCGCCACCCCCGCCGCCGACGCCCCGAACGCAATCAGCAGCAGCGGCAGCCAGCAACAGGCCGACGACAACGCAGCCGAGACGACCGAACCGCCAACCGCCCACATGCCCGTCCTGGGTTGGGATGAACCAGATGCATTTGCCATGACCTTTGTGGATTCTCCAGCGTTGCAACAGTCGCTTGGGGTACAGTCTGCCGCACCACCGACCGACGATGGGGCCGCACCGGCTTCGTCGATGGCTGCACGAACGGTTTCCAGACAGCACCTGCCCAGCGGATTGGTGCGCTCGCAGCGACACCCTTCTTCTTTTATGCGACGCTTGATGCACTCCGGAACGGTAGTTTGGCCGGTCTGTGCGAGCTCCTGATGGATGTCCTCAACGGAATAGTCAAAGCAATAACAGATAGTCATGGGCTTGGCGGCGCCCTTCAAACCAAATCGAACCCGTAGGGCCGATTCGTCGAAGACCTGCCCAGCCTCGTTGAAATAGACGGTGCTACAGCCTGGTGTCGCACAAACATAATAGGAGTCCGACGTGATCTCACTTTGCCGGTCATCGCGCATCAGGCTTTGCAGCGTCACGGCCCGCACGGGCCGGGCCGGCTGGCCGCAATGTTGGCACGACAAGGACGGTGTCTTGTTGGTCATCACAGTGTTAGCTCTTGGTGGGTGCCTGAAGCTTCAGGAGCACTCCTTTCCCGATCGACCGTTTCGCAAATCGGCCAGCACGGCACACCCTTTTTTGGATTTGCGGCACCGCTCGGCGGCGTCGGACAATGTCGCACGCATCCGTTTCAAATCAGCCATGCGGACCTCGACTTCGGCCAGGCGGCGCTCGATCAACTTCTGCACGTCCTGACAAGGCATGTCACCATCCAGTTCCAGCAGAGATCGAATGTCGCCCAGAGTGAATCCCACCGCCTGGGCCGCCCGGATGAACTTCATGCGGTCCAGGGCGTCACGGTCGTAAAGCCGATACCCCGACGGGCTGCGAGCAGACGGCGCCAAGATGCCCTCCCGCTCGTAATAACGCAGCGTGCTGGTGGCCACGCCGGTCTGGCTGGCGATCATGCCCACGGTCAGGAACGCTTGGCTGGATTCCATCTACTGAATCTCCATACCTTTAGCTTACACCTTAAACCTTAATGTAAGGTCAAGTTGATTTCAACGGATCGAGAGAACATCTGTAACTCGTTAGTTCACAGTATGTTACAGTCACTGGCGCCCAGCATTGGGCATCGCACCGCGTACAATACCCGCGACTGGCGGGGTTTCGGCCCGGCTTGTATGGTGGTCCCAGGCGGCGGGCGGATCGGGCTCTTGGACGTGGAATTGATCGGAGAAATCTCACCATGATGCGTGGGCGGTGGACGTTTTTGCTGGCTGTGGTGGGCGTGGGGCTGTCGGCTGACGGGGTTATGGGCCAGGTCCAGCCAACCTACCGGGCCGATGTGGACGGCGCAGTGTCGGGCTGGGTCACCAGCCACCTGGACGCCACGGTCGCCCTCTACAAACGGTTGCACGCCAACCCGGAGCTTTCGCTACACGAGGTGAACACGGCTGCGACGGTGGCCCGATCTTTGGAGCAGGCAGGCTATGTCGTCACCACCGGCGTGGGGGGCACCGGGGTCGTGGGCGTGCTGTCCCATGGGAAAGGCCCCACCGTCTTGATCCGTGGGGACATGGACGCCCTGCCCGTGACCGAGAATACGGGCGTGCCCTACGCCAGCCGGGCGCAGAGCACCCGGGCCGATGGCGTTTCGGTGGGTGTGATGCACGCCTGCGGCCACGACGTTCACGTGTCCAATCTGATCGCCACCGCCCAATTGCTGGCCGAGTTGAGCGATCGATGGCGGGGCACGGTGCTGATCGTCGCCCAACCAGCCGAGGAACTCGGGCGGGGGGCAGCCATGATGATCGAAGATGGATTGTTCGAGCGGTTTGCCCGCCCGGACGTCTGCATCTCGCTGCACGTTTCGCACGAGCTGCCCGCCGGTCGGGTCGGATACACGCCGGGCTGGGCCAGTGCCAACGTGGACTCGGTGGACATTACCGTCTTTGGCCGGGGCGGACACGGAGCCAGGCCCAACGAGGCGGTGGACCCGGTGGTGGCCGCCGCACATCTGGTCACCAATCTCCAGACGTTGGTCAGCCGCAGGGTCAACCCGATCGAGCCAGCCGTGGTGACGGTGGGCTCGATTCATGGCGGATCGAAGCACAACATCATCGCCGATGAGGTCAAGCTGCAAATGACCGTGCGTTCCTACACCGACGAGGTCCGGCAACAGTTGTTGGAGGGCATCCGGCAGATTGCGGTGGACACCTGCCGGACCTACTTGTGCCCCAAGCCTCCCAAGGTGACGGTTCTAAACGAGCACACCCCCGCAGCCTACAACGATCCAGACCTGACCCGGGCGACGGCTGAGTTGTTCGTCAAGGTTTTGGGCGCCGACAACGTCGTGGAGATGCCGCCGACCATGGGCGGCGAGGATTTTGGACGATTCTCCAAAAAGTTGGGCGTGCCGGGCTTGCAGTTTCAATTGGGGGCGGTGGATCAAGCCACCTACCAAGCCAGCCTGGCCCCGGACGGGCCTGCGTTGCCTTCGCTGCACTCAGCCAAGTTCGCCCCGGCCCCGGAGCCGACCCTGCGGACCGGCATTGCGACGCTGGCCCACCTGGCGCTGGGGCTTTTGGAACCTGCCGGGTAAGGCTCAAACTTTCTCTTGCGCTCGTGAAAGATGAACAGACCGATGATTGGAACCGCGAAACGATTCGCTTGGGCGGGGGTGTGTCTGGCCTGGGCTTGTCAGGGGACGGGCTGTGCGGTCCAGGCCGGCCATGTTCCCAAAACCGTCCGAGCCCACCAGCAGGAGCCGACCATGCATCATCACGCACCCGTACAGGTCTCGGAGCAGGCCAAGCAGATTCACTTCTCTGCCGTTGTGATCGACGGGCATAACGATCTGCCCGACAAGCTTCGCGAGCGGTCGGACTCGGCCTTTGAGAAACTGGACATCGCCGAGCCGCAACCCACGCTGCACACCGATATTCCCCGGCTGCGACGCGGGGGCCTGGGGGCTCAATTCTGGTCCGCCTACGTCCCTGCCAGCACGATCCGCACCGGCGGTGCGACCCGGCATTGCCTGGAACAGATCGATCTGATTCACCGCATGGTGCGCCGCTATCCCGACACGTTCGAGATGGCCTACACGGCCGACGATATCGTTCGCATTCATGGCCAAGGCAAGATCGCCTCGCTGATCGGCATCGAAGGCGGCCATGCCATCGAGAACTCGTTGGCGGTGCTGCGCATGTTCTACGATCTGGGCGCCCGCTACATGACGCTGACGCATTCTGACACGCACGATTGGGCAGACTCCGCCACGGACGACCCCCGCCACGGTGGGCTGTCGCCGCTGGGCGAACAGGTCGTGTTGGAGATGAACCGCCTGGGCATGTTGGTGGACATCTCGCACATCTCAGCCGAGGCCATGCGCGACGTGCTGCGGGTTAGCCAAGCTCCGGTGATCGCCTCGCACTCCTCAGCCTACGCCCTGGCAGCCCACCCCCGAAACGTGCCGGACGACGTGCTGCGGATGGTGGCTGACAACGGCGGCGTGGTGATGGTCAATTTCTATCCCGGGTTCATCGATGCCCAAGGTGCCCGTCTGTCGCTGGACATGTTTGATGTCTGGCGCCGGCTCCAGGAACAATACCCCGATGAGCAAGAACGCCACCAAGCCATGGAAGCCTGGGATCGGGACCACCCCTTGCCAGCCACCAGCGTTTACACGGTCGTCGATCACATCGACCACATCGTGGCCATTGCCGGCGTCGATCACGTTGGGTTGGGTTCGGACTATGACGGGATCACCTCGTTGCCGGAGCAGTTGGGCGATGTGTCCTGCTACCCGGTCATCACCCAGGTCTTGTTCGATCGCGGGTACAGCCAATCCGACATTCACAAGATCCTGGGGGGGAATCTGCTAAGGGCCCTACGGCAGGCAGAAGCAGCCACCACAAACCGGCACGATTGAAACAACAACTGGCAAGCATTACCGGCGGTTGGATTTGAACCAACGACCTTGGGTTTATGAATCCCACGCTCTAACCAACTGAGCTACGCCGGCTGAACTGAGTCGCCACGAGCATAGCCGGGGTGCCGGAACGGTCAAGTCTCTCGGGACTGGGTTATCGCGTCGCCGACCCTACGCCGGGGGCTTGCGTCATCGCGGACGTTTTCGGGCAGGGGCTCTGGGGGCTAGGGAAATTGAGATGCCGGTCAGGACGACGCGTCGGGCTGCTTGGAGGCGGGGGCGGGCTGAGCGGGCTCGTCCGATTTCTTGAGCGGAATCAGGAAGAGCGTGGCGCATTGGCTGCAGCGCACCTTCTTGCCCCGGGTCTTTTCGGCGACTTGCAGCATGGCCCGGCACTTCAGGTTGGGACAGATGATGGTGATCGCCATGTGCGGATCCCGCTGACGGGCCTGACCGGCTGCACGTTGCACCGCGACCCAGGACCGGTCCCTGCTTCATCGACCAACCGGACCGGGGCCTTGATGAACCCGACGGGGCACTGCGCTGAGATAAAGGTTCCGATAAGGCAAACCGGAAAGATCACGGGGTGTAGCTGGACGAACCGGCGATGACTCTGTGGCTCCCGATGGTTCCGCGATCAGGCGGACTCGAGCCGCCGCCGGCTGCGGGTCGGCTTGAGCGTCTTTTGGCCGCGGACCACCTCTTCGGTGACCACGTATCGACCCCCCGAGGGCTGGTCCGGTAAGACGTAAAGAGGATCCAGCATGACTTCCTCAGCCACCGCCCGAAGGGCCCGAGCCCCGGTGTCGCGATCCAGGGCAATCTCGGCGATGGCCCGCAGCGCCCCGTCGGTAAATTCCAGGTCGCAACCCTCAAACTCAAAGAAGCACTTGTGCTGGCGTATCAGGGCGTTCTTAGGCTCGGTCAAAATGAGGATCAAGGCTTCGACGTCCAACGGTGTCAAAGTGGTGATCAGCGGCATTCGCCCGACCAGTTCGGGGATCATGCCGTAGGCGGTCAAGTCTTCCGGCACCACCTGGGCCAGGACCTCGCCGCTGCGGCGGGCTTCGTCCTCATCTCCCTCTTCGGTGGCAAAGCCGATAGCGGCATGGCCGATGCGACGGCGAATGATGTCTTCCAAACCCACAAACGTCCCGCCGCAGATGAACAGGATGTTGGTGGTGTCGATTTGCAGGTACTGCTGTTCGGGGTGCTTTCGGCCACCCTGGGGCGGAATGTTGGAGACCGTGCCCTCCAGCATTTTGAGCAAGGCCTGCTGCACGCCCTCGCCGCTGACGTCGCGGGTGATGGAGACGTTCTGGGTGGTTCGACCAATCTTGTCGATCTCGTCGATATAGATAATGCCCCGCTGGGCCGCCTCGATGTCGAAGTCGGCGTTTTGCAGCAAGCGCAGCAGGATGTTCTCCACGTCCTCGCCCACATAGCCCGCTTCGGTCAGGGTGGTGGCATCGCCGATGGCGAAGGGCACGTTCAAGATGCGGGCCAGTGTCTTGGCCACCAGCGTCTTGCCCGAGCCGGTCGGACCGATCATCAGCACGTTGGACTTGTCCAGCTCGACTTCGCTCTTGCCGGCGCTGTCGGCGTAGTGAACCCGCTTGTAATGATTATGCACGGCGACAGCCAAGGCCTTCTTGGCGCCGTCCTGCCCGATGACGTATTCGTCCAGGAACTCCTTGACCTGCCGGGGCTTGGGAATGGCCTCCACCAGCGACCGGGCGGTCGAGGCTTTGCTCGTCTCCTGGCGGATGATGTTGTGGCACAGCTCGACGCAGGACTTGCAGATGTAGACGTCCTTGGGCCCCTCGACCATCGGGCCCGCGTCACGCTGGCTCTTGCCGCAGAAACTGCACGTGCTCGTCCGCCGACTGCCTCCACCTTTTGAACCAGCCATGGTCCTATAGTTCTCCCTGGGGTTGCAGCGGCCTGCCCTCCGATAGGGTTCCACGACCTCTGTAGGGGATGATATCGTCAAAAACCGAGGGTCGCATCTAGCTTATTGCCCTTTCCGCCCGGCCGATCCGGGGCCGGTCACGTCGCTGGAATCGCCGCCACGGCCCATTTCCGCCAGGACGCGGGCCTTGACCTGCTCGAACTCCTGCTCGCTTAAATCGCCCCTAGCACGCATCGCCCGCAGGTCGTCCAGGCTCCAGAGCGATAGGCGGTTCTCCTGCTGGTCCTCCCGCAGGCGGCGGCGAAAGAATCTCCACACGCCAGCCAGGAAAACCACGCCCGCCAGCAACAGCCCCACCCAGGGCAAGACGGACCACAAGTCTTTCGTCGCGGCGCCCTGGGCCAACAGCTCTTCGACCATCGCTCCGGAAAATCCTACCGCCAGGACGGGGCCGATTCAACGTCTGGCAGCCAAATCGGTCTCGGGATGGTCCGCTCGGCGGGTCGCGTCGGTCGAGGCGAAATTGACCGCCCGCTCGGTGCGCCAGGGGCGACGGCCCAGCACGTAAAAGTGGTTCCGCATGACCAGTTCGCAGCAAAGCCCCACGCCCACCACGGTCAGGGCCCCCACGCTCAGGACCACCGCCACCAGGAACGGAGTGCCGATCAGCGGACCGCTGCCCCGCATCCAGGTCCAGGCTGCGATCAAACCAAAAAACACGGCGGCAAGAACCAGGTATTGCCCCACTTTGGCGAACAGATGGACCGGGCGGCTGCGGTACTTGAAAAGCAGCCGGACCAGGGCCAGGTCCGCCAGCACCCGCGCGGTGCGGCTCAGCCCGTATTTGCTTTGACCGGCAACTCGCGGATGGTGATTGACCACCATCTCGCACACTTTCCCGCCCCGGGCCCGCACATAGACCGGCAGGAAGCGGTGCATCTCGCCGTACAAGACCGACGGGTCCAGTGCTTGCCGCGTATAGGCTTTTAACGTGCAACCGTAATCGTGCAGCCGCAGGCTGGTGGCTTTGCTGATGATGCGGTTGGCGATGATGGAGGGCCAGCGGCGAATGGCTGTGTCCTGGCGGTCGCGCCGCCAACCGCTGACGCAACCGTACCCTTCCGACAGTTTATCCAGCAGCCTACCGATGTCAGCCGGGTCGTTCTGGCGATCCCCGTCCATGGTGATCAGCCGGTTGCCGGTGGCCACTTCAATCCCCGCAGCCAGGGCGGCCGTCTGGCCGAAATTGGCGGCGAAGTGCAACACCTTGACCTGCAAATATTCGGACGCGATAGCGTCCAGTTTTTCCGTCGTGCCGTCGACGCTGCCGTCGTTGACGAAGATGATTTCGTAATCCAGATTCAATGCCCCCACGTCGCGCACAAGGTCAGCCGTCAAAGGCCCGACGTTGTCCACCTCGTCCCTGACGGGAATGACGATGGACAGGTCGAGTTGGGGGCTGTCGGTTTCGTCGTTCATAGATACCTTGCCCGGTTCAGCCTCCGGGGGCTAAACGGCCGATGCGGGTTCCGTCGGTTGGGTCGATGGCTCCATAGACCGGCGATCAGCCAGCCGGTCGCGATAGATGCCTGCCCGGCGGTAGATCAAATACAGATTGCGGGAGTAGATCAACAGGCCCAGCGATTGGCCCATGATGAAGACCGGGTCGCGCCGCTGAATCGCATAGATCAACAGCAGCGCGCCCCCGCCGAGGGAGAAATACCAAAACGCCACCGGCACATAGCTGCGTTTCTTGCGCTCGCTGGCGATCCATTGCACCAGGAAGCGCATCATGAACAGAAACTGGGCCCCAAAACCGAACAGGGCCAACGGATGGATCAGGGTCTTGACCAGCCGGTCGCGCCAAGGCGGGCTGGTCGCCAAACGCTCAGCCAAGGCGGGGTCCGCCCGAATCACGTCCAGCAGGGCGGCATCGCGCCCGGCCAATTCCGACAGCCTGGGATCCTCCGCCAA
>JBHHVM010000026.1:0-14652 GCA_046754265.1 Phycisphaerae bacterium | reverse complement strand
CGCCGGGTGTGTCAGCCCTGGCTTCCGAGATTATTCTCGACGCGACCAAGCGCATTGCCGCCAAGAAACCGCTGATCGTGTCCATGGGTAACGTCGCCGGCAGCGGGGGCTACTACGTGGCCTGTGGTTCGCACGCCATCTTCGCCGACCCCACCACCATCACCGCCTCCATCGGCGTGCTGGGCGGCAAGCTGGTCACGACCGGCATGTGGACCAAGGTGGGCGTCACCTGGCACGAATACCAGCGAGGCCAAAACGCGGGCATCAACGGCACCGGTTCACGCTACGACGATCGAGAGCGGGCCAAGATCAAAACGTACATGAAGGACATTTACGAGATTTTCAAGGGCCACGTGGTCGCCTGTCGAGGTGACAAGCTCACCAAACCCATCGGGCAAATCGCCGGCGGGCGGGTCTTTACCGGCAGCCAAGCCCTGGAGCTGGGCCTGGTGGACAAGCTCGGCGGTCTCAACGACGCCATCAAGTACGCCGCCGCCGAGGCCAAGGTGGGCGACTATGAGATTCGGATCATCCCCCGGCCCAAAGAGCCGCTCGAAATGTTGATGGAAATGATGGGCCAGGGTCCCGACGACGAAGACGACGTGACCACCGCGACCCCGCGACCGCGACTGTTCGCGCCGGGTAGCCCGCTGTTCCAGGCCGTTCTGCCCATGCTCCAACAACTCGAGCCCACGCGGCTGGGGGCCATGCTCCGCACGCTGCAGCGCTTGGAGCTTCTACAAACCGAGAGCGTCCTGACCATGATGCCGGAGGAGATTCTGATCCGCTGAATCGGTGGGGGATGGCGGGTCCGGTTTGCCCGCGACGGTCATAATCCTCAATCGCGTGTCTCGGCTTCAAGGCGTTGCATGGCTTGAATATCGTAGTAGCGTTCGCCACATGCAGCACACACGTCGGCTTCGATGCCGCTCACCTTGCGTCCGCTGCGCAAGACGACGGATACGCGCTTCCGTCGAACGTCCTTGGACCCGCAGGACACGCACGCCTTCAGGGCAACCGGGTCACGGCTGTAGCGTCGCGACTTTGGCCGAGACGAAGACATAGAAGACGTCGCTTTCTTCCTGGGCAGGGCATCCGCAAACCGAGTCTATCCGCGCATTCACAGGCACGCCCCTGCGGTCGGGTGGCCGAACCGGGGCGGCCCCCTATAATGCCCCACCAGGCGAACGACTCGTCGGAAACCCCGCCTGCGAAAGAATTATCATGACCAAAATCGCGCTTTCCCGACCCGTGGCACC
Source organism: Phycisphaerae bacterium (assembly GCA_046754265.1). GTDB lineage: Bacteria > Planctomycetota > Phycisphaerae > UBA1845 > UBA1845 > OFTM209. Next base: position 13,393 of record JBHHVM010000026.1, on the reverse strand, counting down.
GATCCTGGCCGCGCTTGCGGCCGTTGCGTGTGGGACTCCGATCTGCACGGGGCAGGATCATTCCGAACAGGCTCAAGACATGACCGCGCCCACCAAGCACAAACATACCAACCATTTGATCGACGCGACCAGCCCGTACCTGCTGCAGCATGCCCATAACCCGGTGGACTGGTATCCGTGGGGGCCCGAGGCGCTGGACAAGGCGGCCAAGGAGAACAAGCCTATCTTCTTGAGCATCGGGTACGCAGCCTGTCACTGGTGTCACGTGATGGAGCATGAGTCGTTCGAGAATGAGGCTGTGGCAGACATCCTGAACGCCCATTTCGTCTGCATCAAGGTGGACCGCGAGGAGCGCCCCGACCTGGACGAGATCTACATGCACGTCACCCAGCAGATGACCGGCCGGGGCGGCTGGCCTATGAGCGTCTTTATGACGCCAGCCAAGGTGCCGTTCTATGCGGGGACTTATTTCCCCCCGGAGCAGTTTACCGACCTGCTCGGGCAAATCAGCCAAGCCTGGGCCACGCAGCATGAACAGATCATCGCCAGCACCGAGAAGATCAAGGCCGGCGTGCGGCGCTGGGCGGCGGGGCCCAAGGCGTCCGACGACCTGATCGATTTGAAGACCGTCAGCCAATCCGCCCAAATGATCGCCCGATACTTCGACCCCAAACTGGGCGGCATGGGCGGCGGCGGAAATAAGTTCCCGCCGCACATGGCCATGGAACTGATGCTCCGCGAATACAACCGCAGCGGCGACAAGAACCTGCTGCACCTGGTCGAACTGACGCTCGACCAAATGGCCCGGGGCGGCATCTACGATCATCTGGGGGGCGGGATTTGCCGGTACAGCACCGACCCCGCCTGGCTGGTGCCGCACTTCGAGAAGATGCTTTACGACCAGGCCCTGGTTAGTTCCATCTACTTGGATGCCCAGCAAGTCACCGGCAACGCACGATACGGGCAAGTCGCCGCCGACATCTTTGATTACGTGTTGGCCGACCTTCAATCCCCGGCTGGGGGGTTCTATTCCACGCGCGACGCCGACAGCGAAGGCCTGGAAGGGGCGTTTTACATCTGGACCGCCGAACAAATCCACGATGTGCTGGGGGACGACGACGGGCTCCTGTTCTGCGAATACTACGACGTCACGCCGCGCGGCAACTGGTTCGAATCGCGAGGGCACGCGCCGGCGGGGCCCAAGAATATCCTGCGGATCAAGACCCCGTTGGACGAGTTCGCCCAGAAGAAGGGGTTTTATCCCCAAGACTTGGCTGAGCGCTTCGCCGCGATGCGGGCCAAGCTGCTGGAGGTGCGAGCCCAGCGCGTGCCGCCGTTGCTGGACGACAAAATCCTGACCGGTTGGAACGGCCTGATGATCGCCAGCCTGGCCAAGGGGGCCCGCGTCCTGGACGCCCCCAAGTATGCCGATGCCGCGGCCAAGGCTGCCGACTTCGTCCTCAAAAACCTGCGGAGCGACGGGCGACTCTTACGCACCTATCGCAACGACAAAGCCCACCTGACCGGCTACCTGACGGACTATGCGTTCCTCATCGAGGGCCTGATTAACCTGTACGAAGCCACGTTCGACACCCGTTGGCTGGATGAAGCGGTGGCCCTGACCGACACGCTGATCTCCCATTATTACGATCCGGCCGATGGCGGGTTTTTCTTCACCGCCGATGACGCCGAGGAGTTGTTGGCCCGCACCAAGAGTTCCCGGGACGGGGCTATCCCGTCGGGCAACAGCATCCAGGCCCACAACCTGCTCCGTCTGGCTTTGATGCTGGACCGCAAAGACTATCGCCTCAAGGCGGAATCGGTCATTCGAGCGCTCAAGCCCATCGCCGAGAGAAGTCCGGGGTCCTGCGAACGGCTGCTGTCAGCCGTGGATTTTTATTACGGTCGCCCCAAGGAGATTGCCCTGGTGGGCGACCCCGCCGACCCAGCCACCCAGGCCCTGATTCGGACGGTCTATCAGCGCTACTTGCCCAATAAAGTGGTCGTGGGGGCCGCCGGGGGCGATTCACCGGCTACCCGCAGCATTCCCCTGCTCAAGGCCAAGACCGCCATCGACGGCAAGCCCACCGCCTACGTCTGTGAAAACTATCGCTGCAAACGCCCGGTCAACTCCCCGGCTGACCTGGCGGCCCAGCTTGACGCAAAATAACTGAAACCGACAATTCTCCCGTGGCTATCAGCCGATATAATCCCTGCGGGCTGCGAACAGGCCCCGACCGGCCCTCCCTCGGGGAAGGGCGACCGCTGGAGATTCAATCATGAGATCATTGACCACCCCCCTGAGGGTCTGTCTGCTTTGGGCCCTGGCCATTTGCCTGCTTGGCGCATCCGCCCGGCAAGACCCGACCCCGGAACAGAAGGCCGACAACCAGGCTGAATCACCCCCAGCCACTGATTCGGCGCCGGCCGATCAAGCCGACACCGGCGTGCCCACGCCGCGGCAACCCTCGCCCGAGGACATAATTCGCGAGTTCCAAAAGCAAAGGCCCCAAGCGGTGCCGGTGCTGCCCAGCGGTGGCGCAGACGAGACCATCATCCGGAGCGAGCCCGGTGGCGAAGGATCGGCCCGAGGCGTGCTGCTGCCCGACGGAGCCAGACTGGTGGACCGCACCGGGCGCATCATGCAAGAAGGGCCGTGGTGGGTTCTGTCATTCGAGCCCGACTCCACCGGGCAAGCGGAAATGCCCATGAAGCTGCTGCCCAACCAGTCCCTAGAACGCATGGTCCGCGAGTCCCGCGGCGGCGTGGCTTCGGTCCTCTTCATCGTCAGCGGTGAAGTCACCGAGTTCCGCGGCGAGAACTTCCTCCTGCCGCGCAAGGTGCTGCGCAAACGCAACCTGGGCAACCTCAAGAAATAACGGCGGTAGATTCCAAGCCTGTTCAGTACGAGGCCCTATCGGGGGCGTGGTGATTGATGGATATGCAACTGGACACCGAAGCGGCTTTTCCCGTCGTCCGGCTTTGCGGCGGCATCGGCCTGGAAGACAAGACCCGCTTCCTGGAGCGAATGCACGACCTGCTGGCCCAGCGCCATCCCAAAGTGGTCATCGACCTGAGCGAGGTCGATTCCATCGATTCATCCGGGCTCAGCAGCCTCATCGAGGTCGTCACCCGGGCCCGATTGAAAGAGGGGCGAGTCATCCTCATCGGCCCCAATCCATTCGTCCGTAGCGTGATGGAAGTTACCCAACTGCACCGCTGGTTCGAGATTTGCGAGGACCTCGAGCAGGCTTCGCGCCTGCTCGCCTGATCCAAACCGGGCTTCAAGACAACAAGGGGTCGCCATGTCTTTCCTATCAATCCTCTCGGGGCTGTTCTTCTGGGTTTCGGTCATCCTCCAATCCAACTTCTCCCTGAGCAATCAACTGTAATCGCCAGCCCCCCACAAAGACCCAAAGCGCAAGCGAAGGGCCCTTCGCAGACTCATCGGAAAAACTGCCTGCTGCTCCGTTACACGTGCCACTATGCGTAGGGCAAAATGCCCGATCGGGTGGCATGCTCACGCTTGCGTGAGCATGTTCAGGTGAAATCGTCACTCATGGCCACGCGAGCGTGGCCATGGCACCCTCGATGCGCTCGTCAATTCAGGTGTTAGGGAGCACTACTTGGAAGGCTTGCCGGTTGACGGCGGCACGAACTTCAACGATGCCCGGGCATAGTACTGCGTCGTGGAAGATCGAAACACGGCATACGTAAATTGGCTGAGGAGTTGCCCCACCGATTGAAGACGCTGCAAGGCCGCCAGCGGGTCCGCCGAAGGTGCAGCATCGACCTCAGGCATGGAGACCTCGGTTGGAAGGGGCACGATCACGTCGATTTCGCTATCGGCCCGCCAGACACGTAGTGTCAGTCGAGTCGGGTCCGGACACTCAGCGATTCGCCGCCGCAAGTCGGCCACGGGGTCATCCACGTCCAAAGGCTGCCCGTTCAGGCCGACGATCTCGTCGCCGACCTTAAGCTTTCCGATGGCCGGCTGATGGGCGTGCACCCGAACCACCCCGGCGCTTCCGGACCGATCGCCCGCCTTGATGGCAATACCCAGCGTGGGCCGGTCCACCTTGCCCACCGCGGGCTTGGAACTGCCCAGCATCTCATTCAAACCCCAGCCGGCCTGTTCACGGTCTCGACGCTGCCACCAGGCCAGAACCGCCGACGCCATGGCCGGCTGGGCCACCGCCAACGAAATGCGTCGCTCCGGCACGCGCCGCCGGTACAAACCCAACCCCCGAATCCCCGCGACCCGTGGAATCCACCCCCGGTCGGCATCGATAATCTGTTGAATCGCCTGCGGATGGGTCGCAGCCAAGACCCATCCCTCCAAGGCCGTGAAAGTGGGCTGCATGCTGGCCATCAGGTCCAAACCCGCGGCCAGGTCCGTCTTGTCGGCCAGCAGAGCCTTCAGATCCACCACCAGCATGTGGGAGTCCAGATGCTCGCGCCGCTCGACGTGGGCCCTGACCGAATCAACGTCCCAGGCCCCCGCCAGAGAGTTAGCCAGTGCCGCAAAGGCCTCAGCCAACGCCGACGCCGCCGACGCTGCATCGGCCGATTCGACCATGACCGTCAACTGGGGCAAGTCGGATCCGCCCCGGTCTCGATCCCACACCAGAATCACGCGCGGACCCAACTGTGCCACGACCTGTCGATCCAACGTTTCGGGATCCAGGATGGTCCGCAACAGCTCCAGATATCCTTGTTCATCCGCGTCAGCTCCGGGGTCCAGCAGGCGCCCCAGCGACCCGGCCAAGTCCATCGTGCCGGCCCAGGCCATCAAGACAGAATCCGGCAGACGCCGCATTCGTTCGGTGTCGATGGGCCGTTGTCGCGCACGCGATCTGTTGGCACGCAAGCGGGCCCGTATATCAAAATCCACCCGCCCCGGAAACGCGTACAGGCCCACCGCGGCGCTGACCAGCTTGGGAAAGGCCTCGCCCAGCGCCGGGTTGTCGTCTTGCCCGGCTTTTAGGTACAGGTAGCCCGACTGCCCGCGGTGAAGTTTGCCAACCTGGCCTGCAAAGGCTGGGTCGGCTGCCAGCCCATGACCCTCCCCCCCGGTCCGCAGGGCGACAACTTCCCTGAAAAGCTCATCGGCGCCGCCGGCCTGGGCCAGTATTACCAGCCGCCCGTCGGTCGCGACCAGGAGATCGGTGCCGGTGCGATAAATCCGCACCCGGCCCCGCTTGTTAACCAGTTCCGCCCGCGAGCCGGCCACGAGGGCCTTCACCGACGAGGTGCTGCTGAACTGCATCAGGATCACTGCTTCGCCCAACCGCTCCCAGTTGGGTGCAGCCACCGCCACGCGCTGGCCCGCCAAATCTGCCAGCAACGTCTTGGGCGACAGGCCCAGGTTCCGTTGGATCAATCCCCTCCAATCGAGATTCAGCGGCGACTTTGCCTCGGAACCGCCGGCCAAGACACGGGTCAGGGAGCCCCAGGGGATACGGGCAAGCTGGGCTTGATGCTTCTGCTGCAAGTGTAGCTCGGCAAAAATGCCCACCTGCGCGGGCACCAGGTGAGCCAGGGACGATTGCGGAATCTTGGCCGCTTTTTGAGCTTTGACCGGCCAAGTCGCCAGGGCAACTACGGCGGCACTTAGAAGTCGCGCCCACGTCATGACCCAAATGGAATGTCTCATGGGGAAAATGAATGGGCCAGGATCAAAGCTGTTCGAGTTCGTCGACATTCTCATCGGCCGCCGGCGGGTCGACACCCTCATCGAAATCGGGTTCGCCATCACGCAGCGCCTCGAGTTGCAATGCGTCGATCATCTGTAGCAAAGTAGCCTGCCCAAACCTGGCCAACGATCTGGAGGACTGTTGAGTGTCACGCAGCGTCTCTTCGACGGTCCGGCGCAAGACCTGGGCTGCCTCGTTCAAACCCGCCGAGGGCAACGGGGCCGTCGCCATCGGGGGATGGAACTCCAGCTTGCCCACCACCGAGCCTTCGTCGGCCGGTCGATCCACGACGACCGCGCCGGCCCCCTCCGTTCGCGTGCCCAGCACCACGGGCCCGGGCTTGGAGAAATGACCGACCAGCAACACCAGGCAGGCCGCCGCCGCCAGCCCACACCCCAGGCGCAGGCTCCAGGTTCGAATGCGACCGGGTCTGATCACCTCCGGCTCGATGCAGGCCAACAATCGATCCGTAAAGCCTCCGGGCAACTGCGGGTCGCCGTCGGTCGAGCTGATCACATGCCCGGCCACTTCCATCAGGGCCAGCTCCTGCCGGCAGGCGGAGCATCCCAACCGGTGGGCGTGCAACTCCGTCTCCAACCCGGGCGACAACTCCCCGTCCAGATAGGCATCGAATAGATTGTGGGCTTGCTCGCAGTTCATTGGGAATCAGCTATCAGCATTCAGCGTTCAGCTATCGTCTATGGGTCCAGGCTTACCTACCTGGGTTCTCCGTCTTTTACCCGGCCAATTCCGTCAGGATGCGGAGCCGGGAGTAATCCCCCACCAACTCGGGTTCCAGGATGTCTTTCAGCTTGGCCCGGGCCCGGTGCAAATGACTCTTGACCGTGGCCACCGGAAGTTCCAGGATCTCGGCGATTTCCGCGCAGCCTCGTTGCTGCTGATAGAACAACATGACCGTGGCCCGCTGGGCGGTGCTCAACTTGTCCACCGCGTCCCAGACCACGCGCTGAAGCTGGCGGGCCTCTTCGCTATGTGCGGTGACCAGGTCGGCCGACGCTTCTTGGCCGGCAAAAGTGCCGAAGTCGACCTCACCGGTCATCTCCTTCTTGCGGCGCAGCCGGTTCAGGCACAGCCGATAACCGATGGTGAACAGCCAAGTGCTGAAACGGTAGTTGGAATTGAACGAATCCAGCGCCTTGAACGCCTTCAAGAATGCGTCCTGGCAGATTTCCTCGGCGTCGTGGTGGTGCCGCACGGTGCGCAGCACAAAGGCAAAGAGCCGATCGCGATGCCCGTCGATCAATTCGCGCAGCGCCTCCCGGTCGCCTCGCTGAGCCCGGCGGACGAGACGCTTCTCCTGCAGGTGATCACCACCGCTGGGGCGAACGCCCATAATTGGTCCCCAAAATGCTCCCTCGAATTATACCTTTATCGTCCAGGCTGCGTTGCATTCTTTTCCCGCAGCGATAGACTCGCCCAAGCCCCGTGGGGGCAATCGGCTGTAAAGTCAGTTTTCGCAGACAGTTATGTCCAAGTCAACCCCAAAAGACACGTCGCGGATTCGTAACAAGAAGGCCCGCCACCGCTTCGAGGTGCTCCAAACCGTCGAATGCGGCCTGTCGCTGGCTGGGAGCGAGGTTAAATCGCTGCGGGCCGGGCAGGCCTCGCTGGACGAGGCTTTTGCCCGTATCCGGGGGAACGAGGTCTGGCTGCTGGGCATGCACATTGCCCCCTATAGCCACGCCGGTAACGCGGGGCACGTTCCCACCCGGGCCCGTAAACTGCTGCTGCACCGCCGGGAAATCGAAAAATGGACTGCCAAAGTGACCCAGCAGGGCCTGACCCTGGTGCCCCTGGAGGTCTATTTCAACGCCCGCGGGCTGGCCAAGGTCCAACTGGCCCTGGTCCGCGGCAAGAGCCACCACGACAAACGCCAGGACCTCAAGAAACGTGAACATCAACGCGAAATAGCGCGGGTCGTCCGCCGGGGGGGCTAAACAGCCCGACCCGAAGGCTCAGAGCCCAGAGCGCAAGCGACGGGACTCCGAACCCTTGGAGAGTGTGTGACAAGCTGGGGCCAGATTCCCGGCAACAGGGGCAAGATTCCCATCTCGCGGCATGACGGGAAAGGATTCACGCGGGATCGGTGCGAGAAAGTATTCTCGCACCAGCAGTTTGATCCGTGCCCTGAGTGACACATTCCGGTCACTCGTTCGAGCTACCGCACAAATAATTGCCCAAAAGTTCAAGCGTCTCCGGCGTCCCGATGTTCGCTTTTCCGAAACCGGGGACGGCCCCGTCGCTTTGGGCCTTTTGCTGGGCGTCATCGTAATTGCTGATCAGCATGACCGGCGTGTCCTGGAAGCCCTCAGCCTGCATCCGCCGGATCAACTCACCCCCGTCGCTGCCGTCATCGAAGATCAACCGGTTCACCATCACCAGGTCATAGCGCCCTTGCCCCAACCTGGCCAGCGCCTCCTCCACGAACATCACGCGGTCGATGTCCACGTCGAAGTTCCCCTCCAACATGTGGCGGATATTGCCGTGGTCGGGGTTGCAATTACCCACATCCAAGACGCGTCGCCGTGTACTCTTCATGTCGTGCTCCGTGAAATGCCTGGCTTGGAATCATTGAACCGGCTGGCGCAGGATCGTGCGCAGTTTGTCCGGATCGGTCGAGCGGGGATCGTCCAAGTATATCTCGTGATGCAATCCGCTTCGAGCCAGACCCTTGGCCTTGGCAAGCTGCATCATGGCTGCGAGGGTTTTGGCTTCAGTTTCATAGGGCCCGATGTGCAGGGCCTGAACACAACGTCCTTCCACCAGTTTCTCCAGGGCGACGCTTGAGACCGCCTCCGATTGGCGGCCTGCGCTCATCTGCTCGATTGCACTGCTGACGTCCTGGTCGGTGATGAACTCGGGTGTTCGAATCAGCAGCTTCCATTTCCAGGATTCCCGGGGCTGGTTCACAAAGTCGTGCTTGTTCTTGGCTCCCCAATACAGACCCTCAAGAGCGCAGACGACATAGTCGCGGCCACCGGCCATGGCCCGCATCTTGACGCCATAGGCCACGGCGTACAAGGCTCCTACCTTCTGGACGAATTCGGGGCCGCTGGGCTCGCCTTGACCGGCAATGGCCAGGTACTTGGCGGGACCGATTTTGACCAAAGCAGGCTCGGGGGTGGCTGCGTATTCCGCCTTGTGTTTCTCGTACAGATCCAGTTTTTGAGCCCGGGCCTTCTGTGATGCTTCACCCGGGTTGGACGGTTCCTGGGCCGCATGAACCGGTGACATTCCCAAACCCGCTAGAATCAGCGCCATTCCGCACCGCATGTTCTTCATCATCATCTCACGTCCTTCCTTAGCTTGTCCCCAAAAGCACTGGGCACCGCAAACCGTCTTTATCCTTCCACGGGCACGTAAACGTCCGTCAGCAAGTCCTCCGGGGCTGTGTTCATCGGCGAGTTGAGATAGAACTCCAGGCAGGGCGCCGACCTGGCTTCATACTTCCTCGACGCCAACTCCTGGCCGAACATTCGTAGGTATGTATCACCGAGTGTCGCATAGGGACCCTGGTGCCTGGCGACCGCGTAGCGACCGCCCAAGATTTCCTGGATGGCCAGGTCTGCCTCCGCTTCCACTTCCCGGCCCACTCGGATGCAGGCGTCATAACGTATCTTTTCCGGAGGGGTCACCTCCGGGTCGTCGTGACAGATGCCGAAGGTCACTGTCTCAGGCCCCATCAATCCACGCCCGCCGGCCCAGTTCATCAACTTCATCCAGGTGCCGCCGACCTGGTCGTACGGACCCAGGTGGCGAAAGAACGCCACCCGCATGGGCTCCAACATTTCAATACGCACTTCCATGGCTTCTGCTCCCGTCTCAATAGCGTGAAACTCCTGCACCGCCCCGTCCGGCGTGTAGTGAACGCCGGTGGCTGCGGCCGGATAGTGCAAGGCACGATGGGCCTGGCGGAACTTCGACGGGGACGCATCGAACATCTCCCGAAACCGCCGGCTGAACGCCTCGTGCGTTTCGTATCCAGCCTCAAATGCGATCCGAGTCACCGGCTGCTCGGTGAACTTCAGCCGATAGGCAGCCCGCTCCAGACGCAACCGGCGGATGTGCTGCTTGACAGCTTCACCGACCAAGCCGCGGAAGATGCGGTGGAAATGGTAGGGAGAAAAATGGGCCACCCGGGCAAGGGCCTGTAAGTCCAAGGCCTCATCCAGATGGCTCTGAATATACACCAAGACCCGCAGCACGCGTCGCTGGTACGTCTCGTGGGTTTCTGATTGCATGCCTGGCTCCTGCCTGCGGGTATCCTAACTCATTACCTCGGGAGGGAATTGACCGTTTTTGCGAATCTGGGCTAACCCAACCCGGACGACAGCGCCCGACATGCCCCCGCGCACGTGTCTGGGTTCCTATAAACCCAACGCGTCGAGGGGAAGCAGAGCGGCATCCTGGCCCCAGGCGCCGGCTTGACCGATGAACCCGATGCACCCTCTTGAACCGCCATAGGAGCCCAAGACATGAGTTGGCCTCACCTGCTTCGCGCCGCCCTGACCATGACCGCGCTTTTGATCTTGACGGCGTGCCAGGCGTGTTCTTCGGGATCGGCTTCATCGGGTGGCGGCACATCGGCAGGCGCCGAGAACGATGGCGCCGCCCAGGACCCCAACGTCTCTTCGGAGGGCGACGGCAGCGCCTCCGACGGTAGCGGCGGCACGGACACCGGCTCCACCTGGACGGCGGCGGGATACGCGGCTGGGGGCCTATTCACCAGCGTGGCCGTCGATCCTGTAGACCCTGACACCGTTTACCTGGGCAGCGATGTTTCAGGCATCTACAAGAGCACGGATAGCGGTGAGTCCTGGCGGCCTCAAAGCACCGGGTTGGCCAGCCTGGCGATTGCCGGCCTGCTGATCGATCCTGCGAACCGGGAACGCCTCTGGGTAGCCACTCCCCTGGGCCTGTATCGCAGCGACGACGGCGCAGCCACGTGGACGCTGATCGACGATGGCATCAACAGCTTCATATTGACCACCTTCCCCAGCATGGCTGTCAGCCCTGACGGCATGACCATCCTGGCCACCTCGCACCGGCTTGCCCCCAACGAGAACTTCTTGAACCAATACAGACAGGCTGACCTGACCGGCAGCCTCTACCGCAGCAGCAACGGCGGAGAGTCTTGGAAGGTCATCACCGATTTTCCACAGACCTATCCATCCGGCACACGTTTCACGGTGATCGCCTTCGACCCCTACACACCCGGCCAAGCCTATCTGGCCGTCTCGGGGTTCGGGATCCTTCGCTCCACCGACGGAGGCTTGACCTGGTCTTCCTTCACCCCTGACGCGTTCCCCGACGACTTGGCCGACTCAGATTGGCGATCGCTGGACATCGGCCCGACCACGATCTTCGCCGCAGCCACGTCGCGGTCCGCCGCCCAGCAGGTCACCGCCCGGTTCTACAAAAGCGATAAGACCGCCCCCAATTGGTCCAAGATCAACTCCGGACTGCCACAGCGCGACAGCGCCAGCGTGTCTCAAACCGTTGAACTGATTCGCGTGTCGCCCTCGGACGAGTCCAACGTGTTCCTGGGCTATGCGGGTTGGCCTGCGCTATTTTACGCCTCGACCGACGGCGGCGGGTCCTGGTCGCCGACGCCCGTCGAAAAGGGCACCACCTACACCTTCGATCAAACCGTAGCCCCCTTTCAGGCCACCATGGACCCGTTTAACGATTACATCTCCCTGGCCATTGACCCCAGCGACGACCAACGCATGTTCGCCACCACTTGGCTGGGCGTCTGGCGAACCGAGGACGGGGGCAACACCTGGCAGGAAAAGGTACGGGGCACGCAGAATACGGTCTGCACCGACTTGGTCTATTCGGGGGACACGCTGTTTTCGGCCCACATGGACACCATCCTGCAAAGCAGCACGGGCCCGGCCGATGCGTGGGAATCCTCTCTTCCCCAGCCCGGCGGACCGACGGGTCTGGCCCACGCCTGGGACCTCGAGCGCGGCGCCGACGGCAAACTGTTCGTCAGCGTCTCGGTCGAAGACGGACCTCCACGCGTCTACCGTTCTGACGACAACGGAAAGAATTGGGTGGACGTGTCTCCCGAGTTTGTGCCCAGCGGTGACCCTGCGACCGACAATTTCGCCGAAGTGCATCTTGCGACCGACCCGGTCAACCCGGGCACCGTGTTTGCCCTCAACACGACCCCGGGCAACGGCGTGTTCAAAAGTACGAACCACGGCGCGATGTGGGCCAAGCTGGGCTCACAACCCGCGTCTGACTTCGCCGGTGAGATCGGCCTGGGCGGGTGCATCACCGTCGACCCGGACGACCCTGAGCGCATCTACGTCGGCACCTTCGCCAGCGGCTTATGGATCAGCCGCACCGGTGGCGCCGACTGGTCCATCGTGGAGGGCTCCGACGGCTCACAGGTTTCCGACATCGTTGCGCTTGCCGGTGGGACGGTCTGGGCGGCCGTTTACGACGGCATCTTTAGGAGCCTGGACAGCGGCGACACCTTCGACTCCGTCCCCATGGGCGACAATCTGAACTTCGCTGAATTCGAGATTTTCACCACCATCATTGTCAATCCCGACGATCCGAACGAGGTCTTCGTCGCCTCGGCCAAGGAGTTCCCCGTCTATCACAACGCCGGCTCCGTATGGCGCTCGACCAACGCGGGGCAATCCTGGACCGAGATCGGATCCGACCTCACCTTCAAGCGCGTCACCGCCCTGGCCTACCGCGACGGTTACATCTATGCCGGCATCGACGGCGCCGACGTCTATCGGCGCCAGGTTCCCTGAGATCCTGCCTGGGAACATGTATCCGCAGGGACCGCAACACGCCTGAACGAGCCCCGGGGGTCGAGTTCGCCGGACAGCCCCACGCCAACTCGGGGCGGGCTGTTGTTAAGCCCTGGCCGGTGCTAATATCCGCGTATGGTCAATCCCTATGACCCATGGTCCACCAGAACCTCACCCGCCGGAGACAGGTCCTTGACTATCGCCCACCAAGCCCGATGCGGCCTTCAACTGCTCATTGTTGCCCTAGCTTGCCTGACCGGCTGCATGCCCGACGGCTTGCTGATCACGCCGGTCTCGACCAACCGGGCCCTCACCGAGACGGTCATTAATCGCGAAGACGCCTGGGCCAGCGATAAAATCGTCATCATCGACATCGCCGGCCTACTGCTTAACGCCGAAACCCCAGGTCTGTTCAAACCTGGCGAACACCCCGTCGCCCTGCTGACCGAGCAACTCGACAAAGCCCGCCGCGACAAGAACGTCAAAGCCGTTGTCCTGCGGATCAATTCGCCCGGCGGCGGCGTCACCGCCAGCGAAATCATGCACGACGAAATCACCCGCTTTAAGAAACGCACGCATAAGCCGGTCATTGCCATACTCATGGATGTGGCTGCGTCCGGCGGCTATTACGTGGCCTGTGCCTGCGATCAAATCTATGCCCAACACAGCACCGTCACCGGGAGCATCGGCGTCATCGTGCAGCTCTTCGAGTTCTCAGGCACGATGGCCAAGCTGGGGGTGGTGGGCAACGCCATCGTCAGCGGCCCCAACAAAGCGGCTGGCTCTCCGTTCGGGCCACTCTCGGAGGACCAACGGGCCATCTTTCAAGGCATCGTCGATCGGCTTTTCGATCAATTCGTCGCCGTCGTCGTGGCGGGTCGGCCCAGCCTGGATGAACCC
>JBHHVM010000025.1:0-15222 GCA_046754265.1 Phycisphaerae bacterium | reverse complement strand
GATCCACATCGGCGCCCACATCTGGTATCTTCACCTGATGAACCTGATCGACGGCAACGCCTTGGCGATTCGCCTGAGCCTCTGCCTCGGCCGCAGTCTCGGCTTCAATCAGAAGACGTTTTTCAGCACCGGTATTCTTATCTATCCCATGGATGACAAACTCGTTCATCGAATCGTACACCTAAAGCAGATGTTCGACGCACTTCATCAGGCTCTTGGTCCGGAACGACCTTTCGTTGGATCCCGCACACGAGTGGATATGCCAGCACACGGCCTCGGGAGCATCCGATCAGGTGATTATACCGAGATTAGTTGAGATCGCCAAGAGTCGTGGCTAGCTCGCGTCACGATGAATGTGTGAGACATGTAAATGGCAATTGAGGGTGACCGTGGCGGTTTTGTTGACACCAGAAGAGCCGTGCGGTTGAATCGAGTTGCCCGCGTGGGCAATGTGCAGGACGATCTGGTGGGGGTGCGTGCTTCGGGCGGCAGCCCGTGGCAGGAGCCTGTGATGGTCGAGACGGCTGGTGATGCTGCGGAGCAGGACTTGCGGCTTGACTCGGTGAGCTTTCAGAGCTTGATGCCTCACCGGGTCGAGAACCTGCTCTTGGTGTGCAGCATGTACGAATCCTTCATTCTGGAGGAGGAGGGGCTGCTCAGCGAGTTGATCACCAGCGAATACATGGACATGAACCTGACCCACGCCCCGCGGGTGATGCGGGCCTCGACGCCGGAGGAGGCGCTGGAGGTTATCGCCGCCCAGCCCGTGGATCTGGTCATCACCTTGACGCAGTTTCGACGGATGACCCTGGCTGATTTTTCTCAGCAAGCCAAGTCGCTACGCCCAGGCTTGCCGGTGGTGGTGCTGGCCGACGAGCTGCGCGAGGTGGCCCGGCGGGGTGACGCCGGCCTCGAGTCGGGCGTGGATCGCGTGTTCGTCTGGAACGGTGACGCCAGAATCCTGCTGGCCATCATCAAGCTGGTCGAGGACGCCATGAACGTCGAGCACGATGCCCAGGTGGGCGACGTGCGGGTGATCATATTGGTCGAGAATTCGGTACGGTTCTATTCGACGTATTTGCCGTTGATCTACACCGAGCTGGTTAAGCTGACCCAGGCGTTGATCGCCGACGGGGTCAACTTGAGGCACCGGCTTCTGCGGATGCGGGCCAGGCCTCGGATTTTGATGGCTGAGACGTTCGAGGAAGCCTGGGACCTGTATGCCAAGTTTCAAGCGAACCTGCTGGGCGTCATCTCGGACGTGCGCTTTCCGCGGCAGGGCAAACTGGACCCGGCTGCGGGGATCGAGTTTACCCGGCGGGTGCGGAGAGACTCGCCCCACTTGCCGGTGCTGATGCAGTCGTCCAATCCCGAACATGCCGAGGCCGCCGACGCGTTGCAGGTCTGTTTTTTGCACAAACAATCCCCGAGCCTGCTGCGCGAGCTGCGCGACTTCATCCTGAATAACATGGGGTTCGGGGATTTTGTGTTCATGCTGCCCGACGGCACCGAGGTGGGGCGGGCTCACGATCTGCGATCGCTGGAGGAGGCCCTGCGGCACATTCCCGACGAGTCGCTGAGCTTTCACGCCGAGCACAATCATTTCAGCAACTGGCTGATGGCCCGGACCGAGTTCGAGTTGGCTTCGCTGTTGCGCACCAAGGACGTGAAGGATTTTTCCGGTCTGGCAGACGTGCGGGCCTTCCTGTTGGAGACGGTGGCCGATTTTCGAGAGCGCAGCCAAAGCGGTGTGATCACGGATTTTTCGGCGAGGAAGTTCGACATCGCCACCAGCTTTACGCGCATCGGCGGAGGCTCCATCGGCGGCAAGGGGCGGGGGCTGGCCTTTATCAACTCTCTGATTCTGCGTCACAACCTGACCCGGCGCTTCGACGGTGTGCGGATCAGCGTGCCCCACTGTGCAGCCATTGGCACGGATGTCTTCGACGACTTTCTGGACCAGAACAACCTGCGGCGATTGACCTCGCGCGATTGTGACGACCGGGAGATCGTGCGGGCCTTCCTGGCAGCCAAGCTTCCGCCGGCGGCCAGTGGCGATCTTTCCACGTTCTTGAACCTGGTGCGCTATCCGCTGGCCGTGCGGTCCAGCAGTCTGTTGGAGGATTCTCAGGATCGGCCCTTTGCCGGGATTTATGCCACGCACATGATTCCCAACAACCACCGGGACTTGGCGGTGCGGCGGGACCAGTTGTGCGATGCGGTCAAGTTGGTCTACGCCTCGACCTTTTCTCGCGCGGCCCGGCGGTATCTGGAATCGACCGGGCGGCGGGCGGAAGAAGAGAAGATGGGCGTGGTGGTGCAGCAGTTGGTGGGCAGTCATTATCAAGACCGCTTTTACCCCACCTTTGCCGGCGTGGCCCGATCCTACAACTATTACCCGGCTGCGAACATGAAGCCCGACGACGGCGTGGCCCACGTGGCCCTGGGGTTGGGCAAGACGGTCGTGGAAGGCGAAGAGAGCCTGATGTTCTGCCCCACGTGTCCGCAGATTCTTCCGCAGTATTCCACATCCCAGGACATGTTGGCCCATTCGCAGCGCCACTTTTATGCGTTGGACACCAGCCGTCCCGATGCGTATCCAACCGCCGGCGACGAGACGCACTTGTTAAGGCTGGGGTTGGACGTGGCTGAGGCGGACGGCACGCTGGCGCCGGTGGGGTCAATCTACTCGGCTGACAACGACATGGTTTTCGACGGCATCGTCAGGCCCGGGCCCCGGCTGGTGAGTTTTGCCCACGTGCTCAAGTCCGGGCTGTTTCCGCTGGCGGACATCTTGAAGCTGTTGTTGGACCTGGGGGCTGACGGCATGGCTTGTCCGGTGGAAATTGAATTCGCGGTGGATATGAGAACCAAACCCATGCAATTCGGGTTCCTGCAAATCAGGCCGGTCATCACCCGCGAGGAATACACCGACGTTCGAGTCAGCGAGGTGGAGCGCGACCGGATGGTCTGCCACAGCCCGCAGGTGTTGGGCAACGGGCGGTTCACCGATCTATCCGACGTGCTGTACGTCAAGCCCAGCGCGTTCGATCGGGCCCAGACGCTCAAGATTGCCGCGGAGTTGGGCGTCTTCAACGACAAGATTCGCAAGGTCGACCGACATTGCGTGCTGATGGGGTTTGGCCGCTGGGGGTCGGGCGACCCTTGGCTAGGCATCCCGGTCACCTGGGACCAGATTTCCCGGGCCTTGGTCATCGTGGAGTCGACGCTGGAAGACTTTGTGGTGGCCCCGTCGCAAGGGACGCACTTCTTCCAGAACATCACCTCGCTGGGGATCGGCTATTTTACGGTGGATCACACCGTGGACAAAGGCTATGTGGACTGGGATTGGCTGGAGAATCAAGCCGCCGTCGAAGAAGGCGAGTATGTGCGCTGGCTGCGCACGGCACGACCGATCGACGTTCGCATCGATGGCCGAAGCCAGCACGGTTTCATCCTCAAACCGGTCGGATCGTAGCCTCGTACGGGAATCAATGACAGGCTTCGTCGCTTAACAGCCGGTTTCCGCGGGATGGCTGCTATTCGTGCCGCAGGGCGTCGATGGGGTGCAAAATGGCCGCTCGAAAGGCTGGGATGATGCCGAAGATGATGCCCACCCCGGCCGAGAACCCCAGGGCCAGGATCACCGCCCAGGCGGGCACCACCACCTTGACCATGGAGGGGTGCAACGAAGCGATGTTCCCCAAGGCATAGCCGATGACGATGCCGATGGCCCCCCCGATCACCGCCAGGACGACTGCCTCGGTCAGGAACTGAAGCATGATGTCCCGGCGGCGGGCCCCGACGCTCTTGCGCAGACCGATCTCTCGGGTGCGTTCGGTTACTGAGACCAGCATGACGTTCATGATGCCGATGCCGCCTACCAGCAGCGAGATGCCCACGATGCCGCCCAAGGCGCTGGTGGCGTAGGTCTTCACGTCGCTCATGAAGCTGATGAACTGGTCCTGCGTCTCGATCTTGAAATCGTTGGGCTGACCCGGCTTCAGGTCGTGGCGGCTGCGCAGCACCCGGGTGATCTCAGCCACGGCTTCTGGCACTTCGTCTTCGCCGGTCGCTTCGGTCAGAATGATGACGTAATCGTCGCGCTCGGGAAACATTTTTAGGGCGGTGGTGTGTGGGATCAACACCAGATCGTCCATGCTTTCGCCCGCGAAGCTGCCTTTCTCTTCGATCAAGCCCACCACGCGAAAACGCTGGCCGGCGATGAGCACGAATTCACCGACGATCGATTCATCGACGTGAAGCTGATCCAACAACTCGCGCCCAAGGCAGCAGACCTGGTTGTTGTTTTCCATGTCGATGGGGCTGAAGAACCGGCCCACGTCGACGTAAAAGTTGCGGATGGCCTGAAAGTGGGCCCCCACGCCGAACAACTCCAGTTCGCGGGCGACTTCCCGCCCGTATTCGACCGTTCCCTGTCCGATAATCACCGGGGAGATTCGGCCGAGCTTGGTACACTGCTCTGCGACGGCGTCCAGGTCACCGGCGGTCATCTCCGTTCGGGGCATGTTCATCAGGTCCGCCCCCGCGGGCCTGCGCGGAAAGACCCACATGGTGTTCGTGCCGATGCCCTGTAGAAAATCGGTCACATAGTTGCCAAAACCCTGCACCACCGACACCACCGTAATGGTCGAAGTCACCGCGATGATGATGCCCAGGACGGTCAGGATGGATCGAGCTTTGTTGCTCCAGATCTGCACCATCGCGGTGATGAAGTTGCCCAGCACCGCCTCAGCCGATCGAAAGGCGCCCCGCAGCAGGCGCAGGGGCCAGGACCCCAATCGACGTATAAAGCCCGGTTTTGGATCGGGCGCATCAACCGTCATGGCCTGGCCCTCCGTTGGACTGCACATCCGATTCGACCAACCCGTCACGCAGGCGGATGACGCGCCGGCACCGGTCGGCGATGTCCTGCTCGTGGGTGACGATGATGATGGTTTGGCCGTCGGCGTGTAGGAAGTCGAAGATGCCCATGATCTCGTCGCCGGTGGCACTGTCCAGGTTACCGGTCGGTTCGTCGGCGAGAATAATATCGGGTTGTTGGGCCAGGGCCCGGGCAATGGCTACGCGTTGCTTCTGCCCGCCGGATAATTGATTGGGGTGGTGGCGTGCCCGATCGGTCAGGTTCACCATGGTCAGCGCCGCCATGGCCCGCTTGCGCCGATCTGAGGCGTGCGAATAAGCCAAGGGCAACTCCACGTTCTTCAGGGCGGTTGTGCGGGGCAACAACTCGAAAGATTGAAACACAAATCCGATCTGTCGGCCTCGAATGCGGGCCAGTTGCGACTGCGACAGCCTGGATACATCCGCGCCGCGAATGCGGTAGGTCCCAGCCGTGGGGATGTCCAGACAGCCCAGGATGTTCATCAGCGTGCTCTTGCCCGAGCCGCTGGCGCCCATGATCGCCACGTATTCGTTGGGCCGAATGTCCAGCGTCACGCCGCCCAGGGCGTGGACCCGTTCGGAGCCCACCCGATAGATTTTGGTGATGTCCACCAGTTGAATCAACGGCGGGCCATGACCGTTGTCCTTGCCCGGCTGGGCGGACGCCACAGCCTGGTCGGCCTCACCTGACGTGGGTTGGCTCTTATGCACCTGGATCATTTCGCCTGGGCGACCTTGCTCTGCCCGGCAGACTTCGCGGGGTCGGGTGTGTCGTCGGGTTTGACGTCTCCATCGCCGTCAGCCAGCTTGGAAACGTCGTCCGCCTCACCGGCGGTCTTGGGCTCGTCTTCCTGGAGCTTGACCAGTGTGCCGTCTTTGAGTTGATCCAGACTGCGATAGGGTCCGATGATCACGGCGCTGTCGTGGGCAATACCCTCCAGCAGTTCCACGTTGCGCTGGTCGGCGATACCGGTGCGGACCAGGCAGGGTTGGGCTTTGTCACCGTCTTTGCAGAAGATGACCTTCAGGTATTGGGCTTTGGATTCGCTGACCACGGTGCCCAACTCTTGCCGGCGGGCGTCGAACTGCTCGATCAACTCCGGCGGCAGGTCTTTGCGCTTGCGGTGGACCACCGCTTGGAGCGGGACGGTCAGGGCGTTCTCTTTGCGGTCGACTTGAATCTCGACGTTGGTGGTCATGCCGGGCTTGACGGCCGAGTGATCGGATTCAACCAGAATAAGGGTCTCGAACGTCACCACGTCGCGACCGTCCGGCTTGTTGCCCGAGGTGGCCACGCGAAGCACCCGGCCCGGGATGGGGTGGTCCGGCTCGGAAGGCAGAAAGATGTCAGCCCGTTGACCCGGTTCGACCGAGGGGACGTCGGTTTCATCGACGCGGGCCCGGACCTGCATTTGCGACAGGTCGGTCACCACCATGATGACCGTGCCGGGGTTGTTCATGGTGCCGGTGACCACCACTTCGCCGGCTTCGGCTTGGATCTTCGAGACCACCCCGTCGATGGGGCTGGTGATGACCGTCTTGGCCAGGTCTTCGCGGGCGTTGCGCAACCGGGCCTGGGCTTCGGCCAGGGATTGGGACCGCTCCTCCACCCTGGCCTGGGCTTTGACCAGGCGGGTGCGGTAATCGGCCAGCTCGGTGTCGCTGGTCGCGTTCATCTGAGCCAAATGCTCCTGGCGGGCCACGTCGCGGCGCACCTTGGTCAGGTCGGCTTCGGCGTCGCGAATGGACGCTTGGAGTCGAGCGACCACGGCCTCACCGGATTCGACCAGGGCCCGGTAAGCATCGTCGTTCAGGCGACAGAGCAAGTCACCCGCCTCGACCGCGTCGCCTTCTTCGACGGGCATCTCCTCGATCTTGGCTGGAATCTCCGATCCGATATCGACTTCCAGCACTGCTTCCAAGTCGCCCGGGGCCTGGACCGTGCGGATGATCGTTTGGCGCTGCGGCGTGACCACAGTCACTTCCAACGGGTCATCGTCAGCGATGTGCAGCAAGGACCGTTCGCTGTCGCCGGGGTTCAGGCGATTCAAGGCAAAGACGGCGGCAATCAAGCCCAGGCCGGCGATGAGGACGAATGCTTTTTTCATGGCTCGCTCGATATACTCTTCTGTGAGGCCGATCTTGGCTGCTATCGCAGTTAAGTACTTAAAACGGCTGCAATAGCAGCGCCAGAACGGACCAGACATCCAACGACAAAGAATGACACACAAGTCACGGTCGCTGCCCGGCGAGACAGTTGCCCGCTGACCATCAGGCCAAGCCCCAACAACAACCAGAACCACGCGGCGAAAGGATCGATGCCGGTCAGGGCAGCCTTGATGATTCGCGTGTTTTCGGTCAGCGGGACGACCAGTGCCAGTGACGTGTCCACGTGGATGGTTCGATAGGCGATCATCATGGCCAGTCGCAGCCCGGCCGCCAGCAGATCGACCACCGCAGCATAGGTGCAGATGGCCATCAAAGTGGAGTAATCGGCTTTCTGGCCCGCCAACGCGACCACGGCAAACAGCACCGCGGCGATCAGCA
Source organism: Phycisphaerae bacterium (assembly GCA_046754265.1). Taxonomy (GTDB): domain Bacteria; phylum Planctomycetota; class Phycisphaerae; order UBA1845; family UBA1845; genus OFTM209. The sequence continues at coordinate 7,770 of JBHHVM010000025.1, read as the reverse complement.
TCAGCGAGGCCACCAGCACGATGGGGGCTGCCACAATGGCGGTGCCGCGATGAATGAGCTTCATGAACTGGCCCGCTTCGCGGACGGTCTGCATGCGGTCCGCCAATTCGGTTCGGCTCAACAGATCGATCTGTTCACGTTCCAGCGTCTTCAAAGCCAGGCCGGTTTGGCGATCGACCTGGCGATCGACCAGCCCGGTTTGCACGGTCACCCAGCCGATCAACGTGATGAGCAAGAGGATGGCCCCGAGGGTCCAACCGTAGCGGCCCGTGTCGGCCGCCCGACGAAGCACGTCGCTTGGGGCGACCAGCATGAGCGGAGCCTGGCTTAGACCCAGAGCGGACGGGTTTTGTGAAGCCAACGACATAAACACCACCAACCTCGATCAACCCCCCCGACCCACGGTACAGGCATCGAGGGCCTGGATCGCAGGTGCGATTATAGAATCATTCGGCTGACGGCGGGCCATATTCCCCACTCCCAAACCTGTTTTTGACGAAACGCGACAAGATTCGACAGGGCATGGCGTCAAGGGTCGGGGACGGCGGATTCCAGGCGGCGATATTCTTGTTTCCCCCATTGGGTCCGGGTTACCCCAACAAGGCTTGATGGTCTTTCAGTGTTAGCAGCTTGGCCTCCAACTCTTCCAGTCGGTCGCGGGCGGCTTGGACCACTTCGGGGGCGGCGTTTTGGGTGAACTTTTCGTTGGCTAGGCGATTCTTGGAGGCGGCGATCTGCTTCTGCGTGGCTTGGATTTCTTTTTCCAGCCGGGCGGCTTCGGCTTGGTCGTCGCTGATGTCGTGGACGAAAATTTGGACCTGGCCCACGATCGCGGTGGCGGCGTTCTTGGGGCGGGTGGCGCTGGCGGTCACCGTCAGTGGATCGACATTGGCCATCCGCTGCAGGATGCTGGCATCGGCCCGCAAGGCTTCGATGCGGTCGGCTGGGGCGATCAGGGTCACCGCCACTTTCTCTCTGGGCGGCACGTTGCACTTGGCCCGCAGGTCGCGGATGCCGCGCGTGGCGGCCTGCAGGTCTTCGAAGACTTCAAGCACCTCTTCGTCGTCCAGCTTGGGCCAGCCCTGCTCGGGCGGGAATTGGGCTTGGATAAGCAATTCGCCCATTAGCGGTTCAGCCAAGCCCGGCAATCCTCGCTGGGGAACGATGGCGTTCAATTGTTGCCACAACTGTTCGGTGATGAAGGGCATTATTGGGTGAAACAAGCGTAACGTCTGGTCGATGACCAAGGCTAGGATCTGTTGGGCGCGGGCGGCGTCCGGACCGCTCCCTGACGCAGTACCCCTCGCTTGCGCTCCGGGCTCTGATGGGGGCGTTATTCTTGCTTTGGTCAGTTCGATGTACCAATCGCACAGGGCGTCCCAGAAAAACTCGCGCAGGTCCTTGATGCATTGCGAGAACTGATAGGTCAAAATCTGCTGGTGGGTCCGGCGAATCGTGGCGGACAACTTGGCCAGGATCCACCTGTCCTCGGCCGCTAGGTCTTCCTGCTTGATGATGTCATGCGGAGCGCCCTCCAGATTCATGAAGGCAAAACGTGCGGCATTCCACAGCTTGTTGGCGAAATTACGTCCCAGCTCGAACTTGTCGGAAGTGTCCAGGGCGACGCCTAGCTCCTCCTTGAGCGCATCGTCCGCCCACTGCGTCGCGAACGGCTTGTTGCAGGATTTGCATTTGACCTTCTTGACGTCCAAGGGCCGTTTGTTCTTGGGCACCACCGAAGTCTGCGGCGTCAGGTGTTGGCAGTGTGGACAAAGGTACTCCACCGGCATGCGCACGTCCTGCGTTTCGGTGGCCATGTCGGCGATGGTGTAGCGCAGGGCGTCAGCCCCGTATTGGTGGATGATGTTCACCGGGTCCACGCCGTTGCCTTTGGACTTGCTCATGGTCTCGCCCCGGCCATCCAGAATCTTGGTGTGGATGTAGACGTGGCGGAAGGGAACCTCGCCGATCAAATACAGGCCGCTCAAAACCATCCGGGCCACCCACAGCGTGATGATATCCCGCGAAGTAATCAACACCTTGCCGGGGTAATAGTAGTCCAGGTTGTATTTCTCAGATGTCTCCGGATCAGGCCAACCCAACGTACTGAACGGCCAGAGCTGCGAACTGAACCAGGTGTCGAGCACGTCGGGGTCTTGATCTATGCTGTAGACATCGTGAACGTCGCACGCCGCGTTTGTAGCATCTTCAAAACCGGGAATCTTGGACATTGCGACGGGAAGGGTCTTACCATCAACTTCCTTGGCAGGGAGTTCATCATGAAAGATCTTGAAGGCGGCAAGTGCCTGATGAGCTCGCTCGGATCCTGCACATATCATGAATCGATAATTGTCCGGTGATGATATGCAATGAACATCATCTTCGACCTGAGCAGCGCGTAGAAATCCAATCATCTGCTCGCGCGCCCTTTGCTGGGTCTCGCCTGCCGCATTCGGTGAAACTGTCCACACCGGAATCCGATGCCCCCACCATAACTGCCGGCTGATGCACCAATCTCGTTTTTCGCCCAGCCAATCGAGGTAGGTTTTGCGGTAGCGATCCGGGAAGATTTGGACCTTGTCCGATTTGACAGCGTCCATGGCGGATTGAGCGAGACCGGGCGATTTGCTGCCATCTGCCAGGGTTATCCCGCCGTCGATGTCGCCCATTTTTACGAACCATTGATCGGAGAGGAACGGCTCAATCGGCGTCTTACTGCGATCGGAGTGACCCAGATCGATGCTTCGTTCTTCGACCTCATGCAGCAAGCCGGCCGCTTCGAGGTCTTCGACCACGCGCCGGCGACCTTCAACCGCGAAAGTCAGACCTTCGTATCGTTCGTTGTGGGCATTGACCGAGCCGTCCGGCTCGATGATCTTGGCCACCTTGCCATCTGGTGTCAGCACGTTGATCATGGGCAGGCCGGCGCGCTGGGCCACCTCGTAGTCGTTGGGGTCGTGGGCGGGCGTGATCTTGACGCAGCCGCTGCCCAGTTCAGGGTCGGCGTGCGGGTCGCAGACCAACGGGATGGGCCGATCCACCAGCGGCAGCATCACCTTGCGCCCATCCTTGGCCATGTCGCGCAGTTTGATCAACCTTTGCAGATGTGTCTCGCGGCGTTCGGCTAGGCGGTCTATCCGCGACTGAATCTCGGCCTTGGTCTTGCCTGAAGCACTTTCGAGTTCGACCCGCAGTTTCTCCTCCCGGCGATTCAGCTCAGCTTCGGGATCGGGGTTCACCGCCACGGCCGTGTCACCCAGCAGGGTCTCGGGCCTGGTGGTGGCGATGATGACATGCTCCGGCTCGCCGGGCTGGGGATCGATGATGGGGTACTTGAAGTGCCAAAAATTCCCCTTGACCGTCTCATGAAACACTTCGTCATCGGCCACAGCCGTTTGCAGGTAGGTGTCCCAGTTGACCAGCCGTTTGCCGCGGAAGATCAGGCCATCCTTGAATAGCTTGAAGAACGTATGCCGCACGGCTTTGGCGCAGACCTCATCCAGGGTGAACCGGGTCCGCTCCCAGTCGCAACTGCACCCCATCTCTTTGAGTTGCCCCAGGATTCGCTTTTCGTATTGATCCTTCCACTCCCAGATTCGCCGGACCAACTCGTCCCGGCCCAGGTCGTGGCGGGACTTGCCCTCGGTCTCCAAGATGCGGCGTTCGACCACCGCCTGGGTGGCGATACCGGCATGGTCGGTGCCGGGCTGCCACAGACTGTTGTAGCCAGCCATGCGGTGATAACGGGTCTGGATGTCTTGCAGCGTGTTGTTGATGGCATGACCCAAGTGCAGGGCTCCGGTGACGTTGGGCAGCGGAATCATGACCACGAAGCGTTTTTCCGGCGGCCGATCGTCGGGCACCGCCTTGAAGGCACCGCTTTGCTCCCAAAGTCGATAGATTTCCGACTCGACCTGGGTGGGCTCGTAGGTTTTTGCCAGCTCCTGTTGGGCCATGTTCTGAGAATCCGCTAGGGGTATCGTGGGCTTGCTACCCGGGCAGCAAAAGCACCGAGAATAGAGTCACCAAGGTCAAAGTCAACCGGATCAAAGGAGCCACGGCCATCCCTCCGCCGGCCGGCATGGGGGTCATCAGTAGGCCCGATTCGGGGGCTAGTGCCTTGTCACACATAGTCTGAGGGGTGGCACGGTCTACCGGCGCAGTCGGTAGGCCGTGAGGCTGGCGGGAACCCACGGCCTGGCTGCGCCAGACCGTGCCACCCAATCCCTCAATTGACGGCTGACGCAGCACTGGCCGTCATCGGCGCTGGCCTGCGGGACGGATTTGGCGATAATCTCGGGCAGGTGCTGGACCGGATCATTTTGCGGAAGGAGCCTGGCCATGATGCGATCGGGGAACCCCGCCTTAAACGCCAAGACGTTTGCAGGGTTTGATGCGACTTCCGACGCTGTGATGACCGTGCAAGGCACCGTCAACAAGACGGCCATCCTGCTGGCGTTCGTCGTGGCCTCGGCCATCTACGTTTGGAGGTTGTTCTTTGCCACCGGCGATGCCGCAACCATCATGCCTTATGTGTTGGCTGGGGGTATCGGCGGATTGATTTTCGCGATGATCGCCATCTTCAAGCCGACCACCGCTTCCTGGTCGGCACCCATCTATGCGGTCTTGGAAGGATTGGTCCTCGGCGGCGTCTCGGCTCTCTTCGAGAACGCCTATCCCGGGATCGTGATGCAGGCGGTGGGCCTGACTTTTGGCACCATGTTTGCCCTCTTGTTCGCCTACAAGTCCGGAATTATCAGGGCCACGGAAAACTTCAAGCTGGGCGTGTTTGCCGCGACCGGCGGGATATTCATGCTGTACATGGTCAATATAGTCATGGGTTTCTTTGGATCGGGCATGGACTTTATCCACAACAGCGGCCTCTGGGGCATTGCTTTTAGCGGCTTTGTGGTGGTCATCGCCGCCCTCAATCTGGTACTGGATTTCGACTTCATCGAAGACGCCGCCGCCAAGGGGGCTCCAAAATACATGGAGTGGCGGGCAGCCCTGGGGCTTTTGATTACGCTGGTCTGGCTGTATTTCGAGATCCTGCGGTTGCTCTCCAAATTGAGAAGCCGCAATTAGCGGATGGGTTCGATACGGGGCTGTGCGTGCGTCGATAGGCCCCTAACCCGCTGGGAGCCGCCGGGTCGCCTCCGACTACCGTCCACCCCAAACCCGGTCTATAATTGGCCGTGGCAACCAGGCATCCAATCGTCTTGAACCCAGTTCAGTTGGATGCCCTGCAATCACACACGATCCTCAACGATGGCCATGCGTGACTATTACGAAGTGTTGGGCGTCTCCAAGTCAGCCACCGCCGATCAGCTCAAGCGGGCCTATCGTCAGTTGGCCAAGAAATATCACCCCGACCGCAACCCGGAGGACGCCTCGGCCGAGACCAAGTTCAAAGAGGTCCAGACGGCGTACGAAGTGCTGAAAGATCCACAAAAACGGGCCCATTACGATCGCTTCGGCCCGGCGGCGGCGGGAGACTGGCGGACCAATCAGACCGGGCAAAAAGTGTATACCTGGTCCGAGGGAGGCCCCGAGATCAGCTACGACGACTTGGGCGATCTGTTCAGCGCCTTTCGAGGATTCGGCGACCAGGGCAACGACGGCGGCAACCCGTTCGCCGACCTGTTTCGCCGCGGGGGTCGATCTCGGCCACCCGCCGCCCGCCGCGGTCAAGATCTGGAACGGCCCGTCAACCTGTCGTTCGAGCAGGCGGCCAAGGGCACCACGGTCGAAGTGGACATCGTCGATGGCCGGGGCCGGCGCCAGACGCTGGACGTCAAGATCCCCGCCGGCGTGGAGCAGGGGCAGCGCATCCGCCTCAAAGGCAAAGGCCAACCCGGCCAAGCTGGGGGTCCACCGGGCGATCTGTATTTGGCTGTGGCGGTCAGGCCTCATCCGCATTTTCGCCGGGAGGGGAAAGACCTCTTCATCGATGTGCCGCTGACGATTGCCGAAGCGTCGCTAGGGGCCAAAGTGGACATTCCCACGCTGGACGGTACGGTTTCCCTAACGGTCCCGCCGGGCACGGGTGGCGGGGCCCGATTGCGTTTGGCCGGCCGGGGTATCGGTCCGGCCGATGGACCGGCCGGCGACTTGTATGCCGTCGTGCGCGTCGCCGCCGTCAAAGCGCCAAACGAGCGGCAGCGCAAACTTTTGGAGGAGTTGGCTGACACGCTGCAAGACGATCTCCGGAAGGGATGGACTTAGCCGTGAGGCCAATGGTGAATCGATGACGCTTCGCGGTGGTACCCAAGACGATCAACAGTCACGCCTGCGAGTGGGCCTGGTGGTGCTCATGGTCGGGCTGGTTGTGCTTTTGGCCGCCATAGGAATGGCCATCATGCGCAGCCCGTCCCAAATCGACGTCGCCGAGAAACCCGGTTCACTGGCCGACGAAGGTCTGTTGGCCGGTGCTGCGGTGTCGATGTTGGTGATCATGGGCGTCGTTTTGGTGGTTATTTTATTGGTAGCCAGCTATGCCCTGTTTCGCCTCACGCGGAACCTGGCGGTCCCGGACCGCAAGTTTCGCAAACAGGATCCCACGCCGACCGACGACGTGTGGCAACAACACAAGCTGCCCGAAGAAGATTTCGATCCACAGGACCGATTCCCCGCAGCCCAATAGCGGCCCGTGCATCGGACCGATTCGCCGTGCTCATCGAGACGAGGGCGTTCCGTGAATGATCGACGAGAGGAATTGCTGTATCGCAAGGTCAACCAACTGGCCGCCTTTGTCATGGCTGGTTGCGCCATCCTGGCCTTGTTGATCGGTGTGGTTGGGATTCTTCTCCAAGGTCAGATCAAGCAAGCCCGACAAGACGCCGCAGAACTTGAATTGAGGCTGGGCCAGTTGGAACGCCGCCTGGACCAGCGGGCGATGGCCCAGGTCGAGCCGGCCACACCGGTCAAGCCGCCGCGGCGATCGCGCCGGCGGTCCCCAAACACGCCTCCCCCCGCCACCAAGCCCGCCACCGAACAACGACCGTCGCCCGTCGCCTCCGGGCCGGTCTCTCCCAACTGGCCAATCCTGGAAAAACTCAAATCGCTCGACCCGGACGACGCCCAGGCTGGCACCGTTTTGGATCAATTGGCCGCCGACCCCCAGGCGGTGGCCCAGATGGACATCGACGCGCTGGCCAAGGCCGTCCGAATCAAGGCCGCCTTGGGTGATGGACCCGGGACGCTGGAATGGGGGCAGAGGGCCTTGCTGGTGGACCCCAATCACATCGGCGTCCTGCTGCTCATGGCGGAGGCGGCCCTGGACCTGGGTCGATTCGCCGAGGCGGAGTCGCTGATCGCCCGGGTGGCGGAGTCGTCCGATCCGTCCGGGTGGGCCCACCTGCTCCGCGGGCGGATTGCGCTTGGGGTCGGCAAGACCAAACAGGCCCGGCAGGCGTTGAATCAGGCCAAAAAATCGCCCGGTCAGGCAGCCGATGCCGCGTTGCTGCTGGCTGAGATGGCCTTGGCTGCCGGCGATCTGGATGCAGCCCAGGCTGAGCTGGACTACTGCGAAGCCGTCGAAGCGGACCGCCCCCAAGCCCTGCGGCTACAGGCGGAGTTGTTTTTCGAGCGCCGGCAGTTCGACGAATTCGTGGATGCGGTGGGCCGGCTGATTCGAACCGCTGGGGCGGATCACAGCCTGCGCGTGCTGCTGGGCCGGGCCTTGATTCAGCTCGGTCGGCTGGGCCCGGCCGTGGCGGAGTTGCAGGGCGTCGTCGATCAAGACCCGGAAAACGCTGCCGCCTGGCACTG
>JBHHVM010000024.1:0-15605 GCA_046754265.1 Phycisphaerae bacterium | reverse complement strand
CCGCGATCACTCCGCCAAGTAAAAACACTGCCCCGCCGCAATGGATGGCGGCACGTCGAGGCGCTCAGCCAACTCTGCGGCATCCTGGGCCAGCAACGGGCTGATCTCCACGGTGCAGTCGGGTTGCCCATCAGGATTGCGGGGCACCTTCATGCCACATTGTTCCAGCCAACCGACCGCCCGACTGCTCTGATCCCTCCGCGACGTGTCCGGGCTGTCGGTGCCGGTGGCGTTCTTGATGGGGCTGAAGACCTGACCGCGCCGACTTTCCAGCAGCAGCGGGTTCCTGGCCAATGGTAGGGCGTCAAAGATGAACATCTCAAACTTAATCGCGTTGGGTGCGTCCGGGACCACGCGACGGCCCGTCGAAGTGTCCACAAATGGCACTATTTTCTCGGCCCGGTGCCAGGGCTGGGCCAAACCGGACCCCGGCGCGGTCAGGTCGTCCAGGAACCGGCGGCTCAACACGTGAACGGCAATGTTGGCGGCGTCGAACGTTCTCGATCCGTCCGGATTGCGGGCGCGGGCCAGCTTGGCCGGCAGGTCGCTGTATTCGACCACCCCCAACTTGCCGTCCGCCAGGGCGAAAACGCCGACGGGCTCGTCGTCGCGGGCCTTGCCGATGGTCAAGCTGGACAGTTGCGAGCCGGTTTGATCGTGCAACCCGATCAACAGGGGATCGACCGGGCGGACCAGGGGGTTGTCCACCTGGAAATAACTAAGCACCTCGATCCCGTGGTTGGCCAGGTCCGCCAAAGCCCCGGACCGGGCCAGCGCCCGGATGCTGCCGCCATGCCCGTCGGGGGACAGGGCCAACCGATGTCGGTCGGCCAGCAGAATCCGCCCCTGCCGGTCCACCGCGGGCATCACGCCCTGCTTGAAGAAAAAGACCTGCCCAGGGTCCAATCCGAAATGCCCGTGTTCGTCGAAAAAGGCCCGGGTCTGGGCGTCATTGGCGGGCGAGGTCATCACGTACCAGCGGACCGGTTGGCCGCTGCGCAGGCCCGTGGCCAGCAGTCCTTCGGCGAAAAGACGAAAGAGCGGCTTGTTCTCGACCGGCGACGCTGGGAAGGCGCCCTTGGGCCCGTCGAAGCCCAGTCGCGTACCCTGGCCCCCGGCTACTACCATGGCGGCCACCTTGCCCCGGGCGATTAAGGACAATCCCTCCTGTCGGGCTTGGGCGTATTGCCGTTGATCCTCGGGCGAGGCTGGCTCGGCCGGCAGGCAGGTCGGAGGCGTCAATTCGGCGGGCTTGATCGGCGACGCGGGCGCCCCAGCCCCGGTCAAAGTGTCGAGCAGGTCAAAATCCACCTGGGCCAGGTCAGCCAGGAGCGCCTGCTGCTGGTCCCGGTCCAACTGGGGCCAAAACGTAAACAGATGGTCCTGGCCCGCCCGGGCGACGCGGGCCCGCAGGTCGTTTTCGTTGAGCATCAATGACCCCACAGGAGACTGGAAACTCGGTTCGTAGGCCGGGCTGACACTAGCTGGTCAACCCGACCGCCCTACCAGGCCGATGCTATATAGACCGGTCTACCCGACTGTCAACCGGGGGCAACCGCACATGGCCAAGGACGAACCCCACTTCGAGCCGTCGAGACCGCTGACGCGAAGAGCGTTCATGGCCAAGGGGTCCGCTCTGGCCTTGGGAGCAGCCGTGGGCGCCGGGGCCTCGGCCCGACGGGTCGCAGGCCAACAGGGGGTCGCCCAGGATGCGTCCCCGCGGGTCGTTCGGGTCCGTTCGGACCAAGTCCTGCGGGATGGCGTGATCGATCGGCGCGTGCTCAGCCAAATGCTGGCCAAAGCCCTGACCACGGTCACCGGTCAGCAGGATTCAGCCACGGCCTGGCATTCGCTGCTTCGATCCGACGACGTGGTGGGCCTGAAATTCAATCGGTCGGCCGCCGGCGAGTTGGGCACCACGCCGGACATGGCGGGGGCGCTGCTGGCATCGCTGCTGGAGGCTGGCTTCTCGCGCGAGCAACTGGTGCCCATCGAGGTGCCGCCCTCTTTTCATCCCGACACCGGCACCACAGCCCCGGTTCGGACCTGGTCGGCTCAAGAGGTCTCGTTCGGCAGCGGCCAAGACCGGCTGGCTGGATGGCTCGATCAGATCACAGCCCTGATCAACGTGCCCTTTTTGAAGACCCACAACATCGCCGGGATCACCTGCTGCCTCAAAAACCTCTCGCACGCCGTGGTCAAACACCCTGCCCGGTTTCACGACAACCACTGCAGCCCCTTCATCGCGGACATCGTGGCCCTGCCCCAGGTCCGCGAGAAGCTGCGCCTGCATTTGGTCAACGGTTTGCGCACCGTGTTCCAGGGAGGCCCGGATGCTCAACCAGGCTCCATCGCCCAGGCCGGGATGCTCCTGGCCGGCACCGACCCCGTCGCCGTAGATGCACTGGGTCTTGAAAACATCAATCAACAGCGTAAGGCAACCGGTCTGCCGGTGATACAGAGGCACAAGGAGGGGCTCTTGGGCTATCTGGACAGGGCTGCGACGCTTGGCTTGGGAACTGCGGACCTGCACCGGACCACTATTGTTCAGGTTCGATTGTGAGGCTCAGGCTCCCCCTTCCCGGCAGGGATATATTCTGTATGAATCTGTCGCCGGAATCCTTTGACAGGCCTCTTATGGGGTGCTAGCATTGAGGTGATACGTGGAACGGAAAGCCTGGAGTCTATACCCAATACATAGCGTTTCGATTATCGGTGTCTGATTCATAACCCAGTAGTACTGGCGGCGTTCAAACCGCAATCCTAGTTGTTCATACCTTAGTTTTTCCGTCCCACATTTCTGCATATGTGGTTGCTGCGCGCTTGGGCCGTCTCCTTTCGGGGGGGCTGCCGAGGGGAGCGCGTGGGCTGGCAGGTCGCTTGTGCGGAAGTCATCCACGGTTTTAGCCCCTGACCGGACCCGCTGGTTTGATCGGGATATGTGTCCCGAACGGGTTCGCTCGGATGTTTGGTTCTGGCCTTGTTGCGATATGCCCGATCGTTGTGCCAGATGTGCCGCATGGGCAAATGCAGTCATGGTTGAATTCGTACTATTATGTTTGAATAAGGCCTGGATACGAATTCTGAGCATCACGGGGCGCGAGTGTGCTGCTGGGGCCACAGCAGTACTCCTTTAGGGAGGAAATCTGATGAAGAAAAAGCGAGCGTTTACGTTGATTGAGCTATTGGTGGTGGTGGCCATCATCGCCTTGCTCATCTCCATTCTGCTGCCGAGCCTTTCACGGGCCCGGGAGCTGAGCAAGCGGCTGGTCTGCGGGGCCAACGTCAAGGGCCTGGGCACGGCGTGCAAGATCTACGCCAACGACAACTTCGAGATTTGGCCATTGGTGCCGTTTGACGAACAGCTCATGGACCAGGGTGGCGGTGGATCGAGGGACTCCGTCCAGTATTGCGACGAAATCCATGAAAAGGGCCTATCCAATAAGCCGACCCTGGACCGGCAGTTCATCTCCGAGACCCGCGACGATACCAGACCTTTAGGGCAGCCCAGTACCGCCTTGTCCACCACGCGGTGTTTTTGGGTCTTGGTCCGCAGCGGCGAGGTGACTCAAAAGCAGTTCATTTGTCCGAGCAGCGACGACATCGTTGACGACACCAACACCATCGACAAGTACTACGACTTTAAGGGCATTACTCGGATCAGCTACGGCTACCAGGTGCCCTTCGGTCCTCCAGACTCCCGGGCCAGCGAAAATGCCGACACACGGTTGGCCTGCGCGGGCGACAAGGGGCCCATGTCGGCATACGGCGGTTCGCCGCCGCCGATCATGTCGGGCAATCAAGCCCAGAACTACGACAACAACACGTCGCCCAACGACTGGAAGCCGTTGAACTCGCCGAATCACGGTGGGGCAGGGTCGGGTGAAGGCCAGAACCTGCTCTTCCAGGATGGGCACGTGGACTTCGAGCGTAAACCCATCGTCGGCATCGACGACGACAACGTGTACACATGGATGTCGGGCCAGGAGGACAGCGATCGCTGGATTGGGGAATCGCCCTGGGAGGCGACTTCCGGTCCATTGAAGGCGTACCCCGGCATGGCCACGTTTGACGGGGGTCAATTGGATGCCACCACGGACACGCTCATTTATCCGTAGGCCGGCCGGGATCGGTTGTTGAATCCGATCGGAGGATGACATCACAATATCCCGGCGATGGGCACCTGCCCGTCGCCGGGATATTCTATTGAGAGACTCCAGCACCTGATGGAGTGGTCGGATTGCGGAGAGGTGGTGACGTTCACTTGGCAAGGAACAGGCATGTTGGCGGGAAGACCGTCCACGGTGCGATTGGAGTCCTGTTTCGATCGGGCCGATTCCTGCTGATTCGCCGGGCTGAGGAGGTGCGGGCCGGGGGCAAATGGTGTTTCCCCGGTGGTGGGGTCGAACCCGGCGAGACATCCAGCCAAGCGGTGGTTCGCGAGATGGCTGAGGAAGTCGGCCTGACCGTTCGGGCGGTCGAGCAGTTGTGGCGATCCAGCCGCCAGGACGGCGATGGACGTCTGGTGTTGGATTGGTGGCGGGTGGAAGCCTTGGCTGGGCGGGTCAAGCCTGATCCTGCCGAGGTGGCAGAGGCCCGGTGGGTCACAGCCGATCAAATCCGGGCCAATCCCGATATCCTCCCGGGCATGCTGGAATTCCTGAACCTGTTTGAGTCGGCGGGCTACTAACCCATCGCGGAACCTGCCGGGCTGGCGGGCAGAAAGCGGGTGGTCTGCGGATTGGCTGACGTCCGATATCTGATCTGGCGGCGCGCACATTGTTTCGGCGCTGCTGGGGAGATCGGGCATGCGCCGCTGCCGCGGAATCACCGACCGACACCACAAGCCCCGGGCGATTCGGCCCTTCACCATTCGGTTGGGCGTGCTGGTCCCGTTCTTTTTGCTAATGACCGCCTGCCCGGGTCTGGCCCTGCCGCCGGCTGGGCCGACCTTGGAGCTGGTACCGGGCGACTCCACGTCGGGTGGACCCACCTATGACTTGGCTATCGGTCGGTTCGAGATCACCAACACCCAGTTTGCCGAGTTTCTCAACGACGCACTGAACGACTTGACCGGTCCCGGCGGGCAGTTCCTTTATCACGATCTCGATTCGGGCGACGTTTACATCTCGGCCAGGACCGACGGGCTTTCTGAGGTGGGCACCAATGGCGCCGGCCCACCCGTGTACGTAGCCTCGACCAACAGCGGCCGAGTCGTCTTTTCGGCGGACCGATATGTGGTGACGCCGGGATTTGAAGATCACCCGGTGGTCGGTGTCAGTTGGTACGGGGCGGTCAAGTATTGCAACTGGCTGACGCTGCGCGCGGGTTTTGCCGCAGACCAGCGGGCCTATACCGAAGCCGCTTCGACCAATCTGGACGGGTGGCATCCAGTCACTATCGCCGAAGCGGACTGGAAAGTCCGCGACCTGAATGACGCAGAGCGCCAGGCGCTGAATCGGCGGGTCGGTTTCAGGCTGCCCACCGACCAGGGCCAAGGGATCCAAAGCGCCTTCAACGAGTGGTACAAGGCGGCTGCCTGGGACCCGCAAGCGGGTTTGCACCAGACCTACGGATTTGGGCGCTCCACGCTGGCTGGTGCGGACGCAAACTTTTGGACCAGCGGCGATCCGTTCGACAACGATACCACCCCGGTGGGTTTTTTTGACGGCGTGACGCTGCTGGCCGACGGGCAGACAATTACATCAGACACGTCCAACGCGTACAACCTTTATGACTTGTCCGGCAACGTCTGGGAGTGGGTGCAAGACCATGGCACCACGGTGGCGCGGCGGGGCGTTCGCGGGGGATCCTGGTTCAGCGTGGCTGGGAGTCTGTCGGCCGATACGCGGGCCGATCGCAACGCGACTTCCACGTCGGCGACGACGGGTTTTCGCGTGGTGCAATCCAGGCCAGGGCGACTCTTGGGGGTCCTGCTCGTGCAACCCGACGCGGGGCTGGTCGCATCGGGCCCCTATGGCGGCAGCTACGACACGCCTTCAACCGATTTCACGCTAACCAACCTGGGCACCACAGCCCTGCCGATTCGCGTGGAACCCGACTTGGCCTTGGCCCCGCTGGATATGGCGGGTTTTGGGCAATGCCTGTCGGGGCCCGGCGCCACGGCGGCGGTCGGCTGTGCGGCGCACGACTTGACGGGCGACGGCCCGGTGGACCTTCATGATTTCATTCGTGTTCAGCGGATATTCGGCTCGCCGCCGCAGCCCGACCCGGCTGGTTTTGCAGGCTGTATGTCAGGCCCTGGCATTACCATCGGTCCGGGCTGTGCGGCGCACGATCTGCTGAAGGACGGATCGGTGGACGTGGCTGACTTTGCCCGGTTGCAGTTGGGCATGGGCCGGTCGTGGGTGACGGTCAACGGGGCTCCGTGGCTCGAACAGGTTCTTGCCCCCCAGGGGGGTTCCGTCACCGCGACGGTAGCCATCGACGTCGATTGCGGCGAGGCGGTGGTTCTGGGCAACAATGCAACTTCTGTGACGCTTACCAATCTGACGGATGGGTCGGCCATTCACGAACCCGTTTCGGTTACGCTGACCGAGCCCTTGTCGGTGGTCTCGACCAACGGGTTGGTCAGTGCCGGTCCGCTGGGAGGTCCGTTCGCGTCGCCCCAGGTCGTTTACACGCTGACCAGCACCTCAGCGTCGCCGGTGAGCTGGCGAGTCGCCGTCGATCAACCGTGGGTGACCCTAAATGGCACCCAGAAAGGCGCGGCGGTGACCGGAGTTTTGGATCCGACGCAGGCCAGTATCCCGGTGACCGTAGGCTTGGACGCCTCAGCCAGCGATTTGCAGGCTGGAGTGCATACCGCAAGCGTCAAAATCATAGATGAGTGTACCGGTCAACTCTTCGTGCGACCTATCCGGTTGGAAGTGGACACGTTGGGAGTCAGCCCTGTCGGAGACGCCGACTTTTCGGTGGTTTCCGGTGGGCTGTTCAACCCCGCCGACATGATCTACACGCTGTCGAGCCTTTCGGACGTGAACCTGGCTTGGGAGGTGTCCGCCGACGGGGATCCGTCGTGGTTGCTGATCGGCGGGGCGACAAAGGCGGCGGGCACGCTGGCGCCGTCTGGGACAGTGGATGTTGCCATTCAGCCCAGCAGCCAGGCCCTTGGGCTCGAGCCGGGGGCCTACAGCGCCACGTTGCGATTTACCAACCTCAGCCAGCCCAATTTGGTGGTCGAGACAACTCGGCAAGTCACGCTGACAGTACCCGGCACGGTGGTGGCCCCCATGACGGACCTGATCTCGGCGGGTGCGGTGGGCGGCCCGTTTACGCCGGCCCAGCAGGTTTACACGATCACCCACGATGGAGTCGGCGAATTGCCCTGGCAGGCAAATTACACCACGACTCCGCCCGGTGGAGATTGGCTGGACCTCAACGGCGCGTCCACAGCCGCCGGTGTGATCGTCGAACCAGGGCCGGCTGGGGCGGTGAGTGTGGCTGCGTCAGTGAACGCATCGGCCGACGCGCTCGCGCCGGGCACTTACGCCGCGACAATTGTCTTTGACCTGACCGGCACGACGGCCGCGCGAACCGTTTACTTGCAGGTCGGCGAAATCAGCCTGGATATGGTGACCGTGCCGGGCGCCGGCGGAGACCAACCCGGTGGACCGACGTACGACTATCGCATCGGCACAGACGAGATTACCAACGAACAGTACGCTGGATTCCTCAATGACGCATTGTTGCATTTGACCGACGAGCGCGGTCAATACCTGTATCACGACACCGATTCGGGCGACGTCTATCTAAACACCGCAATCATCGGCGCGATCGGCACCGACGGGGCGGGGACCAAACTGTTCGACGCGACCGTCAACGGTCACACCACCCACAACGGCACACTGTATGCGGTCGATGCGGGCTTCGAGAATCATCCGGTCACGGGCGTAAGCTGGTATGGGGCTGCCAAGTTTTGCAACTGGTTGACGCTGCTCAAGCGAATGGGGCCGGCCGACCGGGTCTATGCGGAGGGCCCAGCCCCGCTGGACTGGCAGGGGACAGCCAGCGGTTTGACCGTCGCCGTCCAACCGGGATATCGCTTGGCCATGGATGATGGGCTGGCGACCGCGTCACCGTTCAACGAGTGGTACAAGGCAGCGGCCTGGCTGCCGGATGTCAGCACCAACGCCCTGTACGGTTTTGGCCGAAGCGCTTTGGCGGTCGAGGATGCGAATACCCTCAACAGCGGCGATCCGTTCGAGTCGGACGTTCCGCCCACCTCGCCGGTGGGGTTCTACGACGGGGCGAACCTGTTGGCGGACGCGACCACGGTCACCGTGGATACGGGCAATGGCTACGGTCTTTACGATATGTGCGGCAACGCGGCTGAGTGGGTGCATGACGTCGGATCGACGGCCGGCAGTCGGGCCACGCGCGGGGGTAGCGCCTTGAACGGCGCTGCGTCGAGTTTCCTGCGGGCCGACGGGCGCGGTGAAGACTCGGCTGGTGCCACGCGAAGTTTCATCGGCTTTCGGGTGGTTCAATCGGTGATGGCCCAGCCCTTGACCGTTCCGGAGCGGAGCAACTTTCTAGCGGCTGGGTTGTTCGGTGGGCCGATCACACCGTTGGAGAGGGTCTACACGGTGACCTTGCCGCCTTCGGCTCTGGGAAGCCGTGAATGGACCGTCAGCAGCGACTCGAGTTGGGTGCAGGTGGACGGGCGCAGTTCGGTGTCGGGCGTTGTCGGTCCCGGCGAGGCTGTGCCGGTGAGGGTTTCAATGGGAAGCGGCGCGTCGACGCTGCCTGCGTTGCCTGGGCCCTCGATATCGACCGTATTGGTGCCAGGCAGTGACGTTCAACCGGCAGGCCCGGCGCACGATTATCGTATTGCGATCTTTGAGACGACCAACGCACAGTTTGCCCAGTTCCTCAACGACGCACTGGCCAACCCGGGCAACGAGCGGGGCTACTATCTATTCCACGATACCGACACCGGCGACGTGTACATCAATACAAACCAGACGGGCGACGTGGGCACCAACGGTGCGGGGGCCAAGCTGTTTGATGCCGCGGTCAACGGGCGGATTTCCTACAGCGGAGGTGTCTACGATGTCCAAGCAGGATTCGAGAACGACCCGGTGGCTGGCGTCAGTTGGTATGGAGCGCTTAAGTATTGCAACTGGCTGTCGCTGAGCGAAGGAGTGGACGTCAACCAGTTAGCCTATAGCGAAGGAACGACCCCGGGGGCGTGGCACCCAGCCAACATCAGCGACGCGGATTGGGCCCTGCGGGATTTGACGGCCGTTGAAAGACAGGAGTTGGTGGACAACTATTGCGGCTACCGCCTGCCGATGGACGATGGGGCCGCGGTCGGGGCCGCCTACAACGAATGGTACAAGGCGGCTGCTTTCTTGCCTGAGGTGGGCACCAGCGGAATCAACGCTGTCTACGGGTTTGGGCGCGACGTGCTCGCCGGTGCGGACGCCAACTATGCCGGTAGCGGCGACGATCGTGACGATGCCGTCACGCCGGTGGGTTTCTATGACGGGATCAACCTGTTGGCGGACGGTGTCACCGTCACGCGCGACACCGCCAGTGGTTATGGCCTATATGACGCATCGGGGAACGTGGCGGAGTGGGTCCAGGATTGGGGCACCGACGGGGCAGGACGCGGCCTGCGGGGCGGGGGGTTCTTCGATGCCCTATCCTCGCCCGCCCTGACAGCCATGGGCCGCGAATGGGCCGATGCCGCGGGCGCGTTCGACGACGTGGGCTTTCGCGTGGTGCAATCCAAGCGGGCCCACACGGCCACGCTGAGCTTCACGGACCACCACACCGGCACGGTGATCACTCGGCAAGTCATTCTCTCGTTGTCGGAGCCCATCGACGTGGTGCCCGAGAACGGGTTGACATCAGCCGGCCCGTTTCTGGGCCCTTTCGCGCCGGCGTCGGTGACCTATACCGTCACCAACAGATCGGCAACGGCTATGGACTGGCAGGTCCAGTTGCAATTGGTTGGTGCCCAATGGCTGGATTTGGACGTCAACACCAACGGCAGCGTGCCGGGTCGGTTGGAGGCCGGCGAATGGGTGGACATGACTCTGACGGTCAACGCGACGGCCGACACGTTGGTGCCGGGCGCATACTTGGCCACCATGACGTTGACCAACCTGACGTCCGGAGCGACGTTTGTGCGGCAGGTGGATCTGACTGTCGGAGACGCGCTGGCAGTATCACCGACCGAGGACCTGACCTCCGCCGGCCAATGGCTTGGGCCTTTCAGCCCCTTGGTCGATGGACAAGTGCCGCCGCAAGTGGTGACCGATTTCGCGTTGACCAATCTGCTGGCGGGGCCGTTGAACTATACGGTGTCGGCCAATGCCAATTGGCTGACGCTAAACGGTGGCGCCCCAGCCACCGGCACGCTGGCGGGGGCTGGACAGGGCGGCGATGCAGCCAACGTGCCGGTGGACATCAACACCAACGCCGATACGTTGGCCGTGGGGCAGCACACGGCTGTGCTGACCTTCGCGTACGATGATGCCGGCGCGTCCGGGCAGTTGACCCGAACGGTGCGCTTGACGGTGGACGACCCGCTGGAAATCGTGGGCACCGGCGGAATCACCCTGTTGTACGAGCCGCCCACCGACCCAGCCGTTCTGCCGACCACGACCTATACGATCACGAATCGTGCTCAGATCCCCGTCGCCTGGCAGGTGGATGTGACGACCAACCCGGTGGGGGGAACCTGGTTGAAATTGAACGGTGCAGCCATGGACTCGGGCGAGTTGCTGCCGGGCGCCTGGGTGGACGTGGTGGCGTCGTTCAGTGCGGACGTGGCCCAGCTTCTGGAAGGGGACTATACGGCCACGATCACCTTCAAGGATCTGGTCACCGGCGTGTCGCAGACGCGGCTGGTCACCTTGACCGTGGATGAGACGCTCAACGTTTTGCCCTACACCGGTCTGGACGCATTCGGGAGCCTCGACAACCCGGTCCTCACGCCAGGTCAAGTGACCTACACGTTGACCAACCGCACCGTGGCCCCGTTGGACTGGCAGGTGCTGGTGGACCGAACCTGGCTGACGGCTGACCTGACTGCCGGTACGCTGTTGGTGGGGCAAAACACGCCCGTGACCCTGACGCTTGAAAACCCCTACACCGGCCCGGTCACCGACTCGGCCCAAATATCGTTCGTCGACGTCACGGGTGGGAACGTGACGGTGGCGACCCGAACGGTTTCGGTGACGCTCACCCAACCGTTCGCCGACGGCGCATCGGTCCCGGCCAACGACGGCCAACCCAACGGACCGGTGTATGCCTTCGAGATCGGCACCTTAGAGGTGACCAACGCGCAGTTCGCCGCGTTCCTCGACGATGCCCTGCTCAATCCGACGACCGAGCGTGGCCAATACATGTATCACGATACCGATTCGGGCGATGTGTTCGTCAATGATACGGTCACCGGTGCGTCCGGAACCACCGGATCGGACACGCTTTCGGTCAAGATGTTCTCAGCCTCGATCAACGATGGCCGGATTGCCTTCGACGGCGTGGGCTATACCGTTTTGCCCGGCACCGAAGACCACCCGGTGGTGGGCGTTTCCTGGTATGGGGCGTTGAAATACTGCAATTGGCTGACCCTGGCCCAGGGGGTCGGGCTTAGCGAGCGTTGCTATGTGGAAGGAACGGACGGCGACCTGAGCGCCTGGAGGCCGGTGACCATTGCCCAGGCGGATTGGCAGGTGCGGGATTTGAACGATACGGAGCGCCAGGCACTGATCGCCACCTATCGCGGGTTTCGGTTGCCCATGGATGACGGAAGTGACAACGCCAGTCCCTTCTTCGACTCGGCCGACGCGTTCAACGAGTGGTATCAGGCTGCCGCCTGGGATGCGTTGGCCGGTACAAATCATCTGTATGGGTTTGGCAGGGACACGTTCGTGCAGGCAGACGCCAACTACTTCGGCAGCGGTGACCCTTTTGAATTGGATGCCCTGCCGGTCAGTCCGGTGGGGTTTTTTGACGGCCTCAACCTGCTGGGCGACGCCCTGACCGTCACGGCTGACACCGCAAACGCCTACGGACTATACGATATGTCCGGCAACGTGGCTGAGTGGGTGCAGGACCGTTACAGCACCTTTGGCACCCGGGCCTTGCGCGGCGGCTCCTGGGAAAACTTTCAGGCCCAGGGCGTGTGGATGCGGACCTTTGATCGCGATTTTGCCAACCCGACGCTGACCTGGAAATCGATCGGCTTTCGGGTGATGCGCGTGGCGGTCACTCCATCTGCCAGGTAGGGACCCGGCCCGGCGTCCAGGGGGCGCCCAGGGCTTGGAGATTGTCTTCCAAGCCGGTCAAATCCTCTTCCATCAGCTTGCGCAGGTCGGACAGCACTTGGGTGAAGGCTTGCCCGGCGTAGCGGTAGGCGTCCAGGTGCGTCCGGGTCGGCGGCGAGGTGACGTGCCACTGGTTGTCCACGACGTTCTGAACGCGCTCCAGGATCGACGGTGGGGTCGGCTCGTTGCGTTTGCCGCGGGTCTTATCGCCGCTGAGTTTGGTCTTGACAACGTTGAGGCGCTGCTGGAGGTCATGAATCTCGGCCAGCACCGTCGGTGGGGCTGCCGGCGTGTCCAGGTAGGCCTTTCGCAGATGGTCGAGGCGGGTTTGGGCTTCGTCGGCGGCTTTGACAGCCCCGCGGACCGCGCGCTGCAAGTTGGCGATTTTTTTCCGGAAGGCCAAGACTTCGCCGCGGTCCGTTGCTTCAAACGTTGCCCGGTCCAGGGGCACGACTTCAAAACGAACCGGCCCGGCCAATTCGGTGGCCTGGCCATCGACTTCCTTGCTCAGCGTGGCTGTGTAGGTGCCAGGCAATGCCAGTGGGCCGGCCGGCGGCGGCATCCAGTCGGGTCGGTCCTCCGGAGGCTTGAGCCGGGTGGGGACCGCGGAAGGATAGCGCAAGTCCCAGGCGGCCCGGTGGATGCCCTTGTCCCGCGATGCGGTAATCCGTCGCAGGACTTGGCCTGCCTCGTCGCGCACGGTCAGCACGACTTGGGGCTCCTTTTCTTCATCCTCGAGGCGCAGTTCATCGAGCGTGGGGTAACGGATCGGCTTGCCCGCTTTGACGGCTTTTTTCTCGGCCTCTTGCCGCTGCTCCTTGCGGGTGGTGATCTTCTCCTTGAGGTAGTAAGTGAATACCGCTCCAAACGGCGGGTTGGGGGCGGTGTAGAAGGAAGCCCCTTGTGAACCTCGGCCTGACCAACCCCCCAGGCGAGTTGTGCGGATGTAGCGCCAGGCATTCTTGATCGGAAAGAGGGCAGCCGGCTGTTCGAGAAACGTTTCGTTGACCTGTCGAAGCGGTGCGTAGTCGTCCAGCACGTAGAAGCTGCGCCCGAAGGTGGCCAACACCAGGTCGTTTTCGCGGCGCTGCACGTCGATGTCGCGCACGGCCACGGTGGGCATGTTGCCGGTCAGCTTGATCCAGTGTTGGCCTTGGTCGACCGTGAAATAGAGGCCAAACTCGGTCCCGGCAAAGAGCAGATCAGATTTGACGTGGTCCTGCTGGACGCTGTAGACGATTTCGCGGTCGGGCAGGTCGCCGCGGAGTGAGGTCCAGGTGTGACCTCGGTCGGCGCTCTTGAGCACATAGGGCTTAAAATCGCCGTTCTTGTGGTTGTCGAAAGCGGCAAAGACAGTATCGGCGTCGTGCAGTGACGCGGTGAGGCACGACACATAGGTGATGTCCGGCACGGTGGGGAAGACCGACACGGTCCGCCAGTTCTGCCCGTCGTCCTCGGTGATGTGGACCAGTCCGTCGTCGGTGCCCACATACAGCAAACCTTGGGCCAGGGGCGACTCGGCCAGGGCTACCGTGTTGCCGTAGATGGAGGTGGACATGTTCTTGGAGACGGCGTCGGCGCTTTGGATCTTGCCCATGACCCCCAGGGCGTTGCGGTCCAGCCCGCGCGAGAGGTCACCGCTGATGGCTGTCCAACTGTCGCCCCGGTCGTCCGAGCGGAACAGCTTCTGGGCGCCGAAGTAGAGACGCTTGGGGTTGTGCGGGCTGATGATCAACGGCGAGTCCCAGTTCCAGCGGTAGGGTTCTTCGTCGGGCGCCTCGCGCGGTTTGATATCGACGATTTGCCCGCTACGGCGGTCGTGACGGACCAGGCCGCCGTATTGCCACTGGCTGTAGACGATGTTGGGGTCGGTCGGGTCGATTTGGGTCTCGAAGCCGTCGCCGCCCACGGTGGTGAACCAATCCTCGTTGGCGATTCCGCCGGGGCTGAAGGTGCGAGACGGGCCCCCCACGGTGTTGTTGTCCTGAGTGCCGCCGTAGACGTAGTAAAAGGGCTCGGCATTGTCCACCGTCACCCGATAGAACTGGGTGACGGGCAGGTTGGATTTGAAGTGCCAGTTTTCGCCGCGGTCGAAGCTCTCGTAGATGCCGCCGTCGCAGCCGACCAATAGGTAGTTGCTATCGGCCGGGTCGATCCACAGGGCGTGGTCGTCCACGTGGCGAAACTTGTTGGGGACTTTCTTCATGGTTTTGCCGCCGTCCCGCGTCACGTGCAAGTAGGTATCCAGGGAGTAGAAGCGGTCCACGAGGTTGGGGTCAGCCACCAGCTCGTTGTAGTACTGGGGGCTGGACGACATGTAGTCGCACCGCTTGGTCCAGGTTTCGCCGCGATCGGTGGAGCGGAAGATGCCGCCCTTCTTGTCGGCGGCTTCGATGATGGCGTAGAGCACGTCGGGGTCGGCTGGGCTGATGTCCAAACCGATGCGGCCCATATCGACTTTGGGCAGGCCCTCGGTCAGCAGGCGCCAGGTGGCCCCGCCATCGGAGGATTTGTGGATCCCCGATTCGGGGCCTCCGTTGATCAGCGTCCAAACCCGGCGGCGCCGCTGGTACGCGGTGGCATAGATGACGTCGGGATAGCGCGGATCCAGGTGAACCTCGTTGACACCGGTGTCATCGCTGACGTGCAGGATCCGCTCCCAGCTTTGGCCGCCGTCGGAGGTCTTATACAGGCCCCGGTCACCGCCCGCCCGCCACAGCGGACCTTGGGCTGCGACGTACACGACGTCCGAGTCGCGGGGGTCGATGGCGATCATGCCGATGTGCTCGGATTGGCCCAGGCCCAGGTTCTGCCAGGTTTTGCCGCCGTCGCGCGAACGGTAAACGCCGTCGCCGAAGGACACGCTGCGCTGGCTGTTGTTCTCGCCGGTGCCGACCCAGACGACGTTGGGGTTTTTGGGATCCAGTTCGACGCAGCCGATGGAATAGGAGCCTTGCTTGTCGAACAGCGGCGTCCAGGTGGTGCCGCCGTTGGTTGTTTTCCAGACGCCGCCCGAGCAGACGGCCACGTAGTAGTGGGCCCGGTTGTTGGGGTCCACGGCAAAGTCGCCGACGCGCCCGGACATCAGGGCCGGGCCCAGCGGACGAAGTTTCAGCCCCTCGAAGGTGGCTGCCGACATGGGCTTGTCCTCCTCTTGTTCGGGCGCATCGGCGGCCGAGCGAACAGCCCAGGTGCCCAAAGTCAGCGCGGCAATCAGGGCCACGCGGAGGGAGTTCTTACAATGGCCTTGCTTCATGGTTTCGTCCCTTGTGTTGACGGGTTGAAGGTCGTCGCCTGGAC
>JBHHVM010000023.1:0-15889 GCA_046754265.1 Phycisphaerae bacterium | reverse complement strand
ACTTCAGTCCGCGCGGACATCGCGCAAGCGGTTGAACCCGCCCCCGTCCGCCCGTACTGTTGGGATCGTTGTGAGCCCACTAGATTCCAATAGTGTCATCATTCGCGGTGGGCGAATCATCGACCCTGCCCGGGGCATCGACGCCCCGGGCGACCTGACCATCGTGAATGGAATGTTGGCCGAGTCGGCGCCGCCGGGAGCGGTGCCGGTCTTTGACGCCACCGGACTGATCGTCTGCCCCGGCTTGTGGGACATCCACGTTCACCTGCGCGACCCGGGGCAAACCCACAAGGAAGACCTCCAATCGGGCACGGCCGCTGCGGCCGCGGGTGGGTTCACCACCGTGGCCTGCATGCCCAACACCAGCCCGCCCATCGACACGCCCGAGGTCGTCCAAGGGGTCCGTAGCCGCGCCAAAATTGTCGGAAGTTGTCGAGTCCTGCCCATTGCCGCCATTACGCTGGGCCGGTTGGGCAAGACCTTGACCGACTTCGCCGAGCTACAGCAGGCCGGGGCGGTGGCGTTCAGCGATGACGGCGACGGGGTGGAGGCCGACGATCTCATGCTGTCGGCTTTTTGTAAGGCCAAAAAACTGGGGGCCGTCATCATCCAGCATTGCGAGGTGAAGGCCCTATCGGCCGGGGGCGTTTTGCACGCGGGTTCGACGGCCCGGGCGATGGGTCTGCCGGGCATCGACCCGGCCGCCGAAGAAGCCATGATCGAGCGCGATCTGGGGCTGGTTGCCCAGACGGGGGCCCGATACCACGTCGCCCACATTTCCACGGCTCGGTCGGTCGGTCTGGTGCGCCAAGCCAAGGCCCAAGGCCTGCCGGTCACGGCCGAAGTCTGCCCTCATCACTTGCTCCTGACCGACGAGCAATGCTTGGACGGTGACCCCAATTACAAGATGCATCCGCCGTTACGGGGCCCCCAGGACGTTTCGGGCTGCCTAGAAGGCCTGTTGGACGGCACCCTAGACTGTTTGGTGACGGATCACGCGCCGCACACGCAGGCCGAAAAGGCCGTCGGTTTTGCCCGAGCCCCCTTTGGCATTGTGGGCCTGGAAACGTCCCTCCCACTGCTGGCGACGCGACTGGTGGTTGAAGGGCTACTGGATTGGACCGGCCTATTGGCTCGAATGAGCGTTAACAGCGCCAAGGTCTTGGGATTACCGATACCCAACCTGGCGGGCGGGGCACCGGCCGATATTTGCGTGATCGACCCCAAGGTGCGGTGGACGATCAGGTCGGCGGCATTTGTGTCACGCGGTCGTAACACCCCGTTCGATGGCCGATCCGTCAGCGGACGAGCCGTGGCCACCTGGATTGATGGCTCGTGCCGGTTTATGCATCGAGATTATGAGGATCGCTGGGCCGAAAGGCCGGTAACGGACCCCTCTGGGCAGGCCCTACCAGAAGGTTGAACAGGGCGTGGATGCTTGACGAAAGCGGGAACGGTGGTATATTGAAGGCACGGGAGAAAACGCCTGTAGCCAAGCTGCGCGGTGGCGACGTGTGTTCGAGGGCGTCGTCAGGTGGGTCACCAATCATGCCGGAGGGCGTGTCATATTTCATCTCCCGTTGAGCCGATCATAGGAGCTTGCCATGTCGCCGATCGTTCCGGATGTAAAAGCCGAAAACCCTGCAACATCGTCCGCCGATTACCTCAAGGCCTCGGGCGACCAGCTAGAGTTTGAACGCCGCGACGGTGCCCGCCGAAATGACGGCATGTGGGCTGGATTGTTGAGTCTGGACGGCGCGGAAGTTATTCGCTGCAAACCGGATGATTATGGCGAGGGGGGGCTGCATTTCACAGCTCCGGTCGGGTTTGGCTTTGCCGTGGGCCAACGCTATGAACTGCTCGTCGGCACGGGAGAAGCTCCCGGGTCCGGGCAAGATCTGGTCGGCGAGGGTCATTATGCGACCGTCGTCCGAACTGAATTCGTGATGGATGAGGCTGGCGACCGTGTGGGCGTCGGCCTTCGTTTTGACCAGCCGTTGATGCTGTAGACGTCCCCGCCTCGGGTCGAGTTTCCCGAAGGCCCCCAACCTGCTCCGCTTTTCCTTCCTCAGTACACGCGATTTCTCACCTGGCGGTCATACGCCTGGGGCTACGGTGCGCGGGCCACGCCTATGGGCGGTGGCCAAAAAGCCAGGCCGGGGCACGGAAAGGTCTTGCAAGGCCGGCCCGGGCACGCTATATCCTGTGGTAAGTTATGGGTGAGGAACTGTTTACCGACGACTTCGGCGAGTCGACGGGCAGCGACGACCGTCGATGTTCCCGCCTTTGACCCTGCACTGGCTGCCGGTTGCCGCGGCGATCGAGCTTGGCCCAAGATCGCTCGGCTGATGGCCATGCCCGCTTTGACGGGTACCTTCCTAGCCGCCGTGCAGGCGAGCTTGCCGGTGGCGCCGGCATAAATGGAGGCTCTCCTTGAGTACATTGACCAAGATTTTCGTGGTTCTGCTGGCTGTCTTTTCCATTGCGTTCACGATGTCCACGATTTCCTTCGTGGCCCAATCGAACAATTGGCGTGAACTGGCCCAAGGCTACCAGACCGAGGCCCAGGCGACCGACGCCCAGCTTCGCAACGTTCTGGCCTCCAGCGCCGCGGAAGTGGCGTCGGCCCGGGACGCGATCAATGCCCACATAGCCCGCTTCAAGGCCGTGGAGGCTGATTACCAGAGTGCCTTGCAGCAGATCGCCGACCTAAAGGCCCAACTGGCTCAGACCCAGGCCACCAACGCCAGCCTGCAATCTACGTCCAGACTGCTGGCCGGCGAACTTAAGGTCGGTCAGGCGGGCTGGACCGAGCAGCGCAAACAACGGGATGATCTCGAGCAACGCAACCTGTCCCTGGAGAAACGCAACATCGACCTGAGCGACCGGGTCAACGAGCAGACCGCCAAACTGCTGGTCATGCAAAAATACCAGCGCCAACTCGAAGAGCAGAGCAAAATCCTCCAGGACGAGAATCAGCGCTTGGGCCAGATTCGCCGCCGGTTGGAAAAAGGCGACGTCAGCGCCTTGGCGGATGCAGGGCGCCCGCAGGTCAAGCCGCTCAGTCCGGTGGCTTCGTCTCCCATACGAGGTGAGATCACGCAGGTTTCGGGCAAGCTGGCCACCCTCAGTGTGGGCTCGGCCGACGGCGTGGCCAATGGCATGGTCTTTGTGATTTATCGAGGGCTGGATTACGTGGGCGACCTGGAAATCGTCAGGGTAGAACCCAACGAATCGGCCGGGCGCATCGTGCGATCGCGCGGGGCACCCCGCATCGGCGACAAAATCGCCGACGAGGCCCGATTCGGCATGGCCAACTAAGGACCGGCCCCAGGCCGGAGATGCACCCATGAGCGAGGGACCCAATCACAGGCCGGAGAGTGACACGTTTACCCTTCTGCTGGCGGTGGCCACGGTGTTCGTCCTGTTAGGGACGGTTTTCACGTCCGTACGGGCCAACGAGCTGTTTGGAAGCTGGTTGCCTCTGGGCCCGGGATTTTAGGGGCTGATAAACTTGTGGCACCGGTTTGCGACCGGTGGTAAGGTGCGGTTAGATACCGTTCCAACACAGATTCTGGTAGCGCAGCGGTGGCGGCGGGTGGATCGGTCGATCCCAGTTCCCACGCCCCCAGCCGAGCCAACCCGGTGACGGCACGGATGTCCAACTAGCGCCCGCCTTCGAGGGCGCCCGATCTGAAAGGATGCAGCGCCGTGATCCTCGATTCACTTCTGGGCCTGTTCAGTGTGGACATGGGCATCGATCTGGGCACCTGCAACACACTGGTGTGTGTCAAGGGCGAAGGCGTGGTGCTTAATGAGCCGTCGGTCGTGGCTGTTAAACGCGGCACCAACCGGGTGCTGGACAACGGCAACGCCGTGGGTCTGGTGGCCAAGGAGATGCTTGGCCGAACCCCCGGCTCGATCAGCGCCATTCGGCCCCTTCGCGACGGCGTCATTGCCGACTTCGATATCACCGAGGCTATGCTGTCGTACTTCATCCGCAAGGTGCACGGCCGGCGCAAATTCTTCCGCCCGCGGGTGGTCGTCGCGGTCCCATCGGGCATCACCGCAGTGGAAAAGCGGGCGGTCTACAATTCGGCCGAACGGGCCGGGGCGCGACGGATTTATCTCATTGAAGAGCCCATGGCTGCCGGTATCGGTGCCGGTCTTCCCATTGCCGACCCCACGGCCTCGATGATCGTCGATATCGGCGGGGGCACCACGGAGGTGGCCATTATGTCGTTGGCCGACGTCGCGGTGAGCGAAAGCATCCGCGTGGCCGGTGACGACATGGACGAGGCCATCGTCAACCACATGCGCAAGACCTACAACTTGATGATCGGGTTGCAGACCGCCGAGCGGATCAAGATTGAACTCGGCTCGGTCGACCACCAGAATGGTGACAGCACCCAGGAGGTGCGCGGTCGTGACCTGATCAGCGGACTGCCCCGAAAGAGTGTGGTGACCTCCGACGAGATCCGCGAAGCCCTGCGCGAGCCCATCTCGGCCATCATTGAATGTGTCACCCGCACGCTCGAACGGGCCGACCCTGAACTTGCGGCCGACCTGGTTGAAAATGGAATCCACCTGGCCGGTGGGGGGGCCTTGTTGCGCGGTCTGGACAATGCCATATCTTCGGCCACTGGGTTGGACGCTCACACCGTTGATGACGCCTTGAGTTGCGTGGCCCGGGGAACGGCCGTCTATCTCGAAAACCTGGCTGAGTGGAAGGACACCATGGAGTCCGACGACGAGCTGGGGTAGAGGCCATCCAGTCTCATATCGCCAGTGAAATCCGGCATCCGCCGGAGTCGCCGCCACAGTCGCCCGTCATCGAACCCTTGCATCTATGGCCGCGTAGTGTGGGGTGAAGGCCGGAGTGACTCATGGACCCCATCCAATCGACACCCCAAAGCTCTATTCGCCAGTTGCCCAAGCGGGGCAGCTACGACCGCGACACCATCTATGCCATTCTCGACGAGGCCCTGCTGGCCCACGTGGGCTTCGAGCAGCAAGGGCAGCCGTACGTGATTCCCATGGCTTACGCCCGAATGGGTGACCGGTTGGTCCTGCACGGAGCGGCCAACTCGCGCATCATGACCACCATGGCCACCGGTCAGCCGCTGTGTGTCACCGTGACTTTGCTGGACGATCTGGTTCTGGCCAAGTCCGCATTGCATCATTCCATGAACTACCGCTCCGTGGTGATCTTGGGCAGGGCCCGCCCGGTGACCGATGCCCAGGAGAAGCGGTCAGCGTTACGGGCCATCGTTGAACACATCGTGCCGGGCCGATGGGAACAGTGCCGCCAGCCAACACCGGGCGAAGAACAAGCCACCGGCGTCGCCACGCTGGCCATCGACCAAGCGTCGGCAAAGCTGCGCACCGGCCCACCCATCGACGCCCCGGAGGATCAGGATCTGGCCTTTTGGGCCGGGCTGCTGCCCATCTCGACGACCCTCGGCCCACCCCAGGCAGCCGACTATTCACCGGCCGATGCTCCCGTGCCCGACCACGTGGCCAGCTACCGGCGCCCAGCAGGCTTGCCATAACAGGTTCATTGACTGCAACATGCGAGGCACCGATGATTGGCGGCCGAATCACGTGCCCCCGGGGCACGTCGTTTGCAATGGCCCTATAGGATGGCCTCAATGGCGGAAACGAAACGCCCCGCATCAGCCCGGTTGGAGGTCATCGCCGGCTGCATGTTCAGCGGCAAGACCGAACAGCTTATCGCCCGCCTGCGAACCGACTTGAAGCAAAACAAACGCGTGGGGGGCTTCAAACACACCATCGACGACCGCTACGATGCCGACCATCTGGTCACCCATGCTCAGGATCGATTCGAAGCCGTGCGCGTCGAATCGGCTGAGGTCATTTTGGGGCGCAGCGGCGACCTGGACACCGTGGGCATCGACGAAGGTCACTTCTTCGGCAAGCCGCTGATCGACGTGGCTGGGGCGTTGCTGGCCGAGGGCAAACGGGTGATTGTGGCCGGTATCGACAACGACGCCTGGGGTCGGCCCTTTACGCCCATGCCCCAGCTCGAAGCCATGGCCGACGACGTCCTGCACACCTACGCCGCCTGCCGCGTATGCGGAGGACAAGCCCGCTATTCGCAGCGGATGATCCCGGTGGGTGACAACCTGATGGTCGGCGGCGTGGACGAATACCAACCGCGATGCGTGCGGTGTTTTGTGCCACTGGCCAGCACACCCCCGGCGGTGGATTGACATGCTGCTGCGAGTGATTCTTGGCACCTCCCTGTTAATAGGCATCGCCTGGCTGCTTTCTTCGCATCGGGGCAGATTCCCCTGGCGTACGGTGATTGGTGGATTGAGCCTACAGTGGGTGTTGGGGTTGGCCGTGCTTAGGACCGACCTGGGGCAGACCGTGTTCGGTCTGTTGGCCGGGGTGGTCACCGCACTTTTGGACGCCACGACCGAGGGGGCCCGGTTCGTGCTGGGCAACCTGGTGGACATCCAGCAAGACTCTTGGGGCGTGGTCTTCGCAGCCGTGGTGCTGCCTTCCATCATCGTTTTTTCCTCGCTCAGCGCCTTGGGCTACCACTTGGGCGTGCTTCAGATATGCGTCCGGGCCATGGCCAAGGTCATGAGCAAGTTGATGGGGATCAGCGGCGCCGAGAGTCTTTCGGCCGCCGCCAACGTGTTCTTGGGGCAAACCGAAGCACCCCTGCTGGTGCGACCCTACATCCCAAAAATGACCGATTCGGAATTGATGGCCCTGATGGTGGGGGGCTTTGCCACGGTCTCAGCCGGAGTGATGGCTAGTTATGTTGCCATTCTAGGCGGCGATGACCCAACCCTGCGTCTGGAGATCGCACGCCACTTTATGACGGCTGTGTTGATGTCCGCACCCGCTTCGTTCGTGATTGCCAAGATCATGGTGCCCGAGACCGAACAACCCCAAACGGCGGGGCAGGTCCGCCTGCACGTCGAACGCAAGACCGCCAACGTCGTGCATGCCGCTGCGGTGGGTGCCTCGGACGGTCTCAAACTGGCCCTGAACGTCGGGGCCATGCTGATTGCCTTCATCGCCCTGATTGCCGTGCTGGACAAGCTGTTGATGTTTGTGGGCCAAATGTCGTGGATGCAGCCCGTGCTCGACACCGTGGGGCTAGAAAAACTGGACTTGGCCGGTGTTCTCGGTCTGCTTTTCGCGCCCTTCGCGTACATCATCGGGGCCGATTGGGACCAATGTCGGGTCCTGGGGGGGTTGCTGGGCAAAGCCATGGCCACCAACGAGTTCCTGGCCTACATGTCACTGGCGGATATGTTGCGCGACGGGGTCATTAGCGAACGGACCCTGCGACTGGCGACTTATTCCCTGTGCGGGTTCGCCAATTTCAGTTCGATTGCCATTCAGATTGCCGGAATCGGCGCGATGGCCCCGGATCGCCGCGCCGACCTGGCCCGTCTGGGCCCTCGGGCCATGCTGGGCGGCGCCATGGCCTGCTGGATGACCGGTTGCATTGCGGGTGTCTTGACGTGATGTCCCCGCGACTCTGTGCGTCCTTTCGACTTTCGATTTTCGACTTTCGATTTTCGACTTTGTAGTCTCGTCCTTACTCCAACCCCAGGGTTTCCAGCAGGGCATCGAGTGCCTCTCGGTCGATGCGTTCGGCCGTCGCGGCAGGCGGGTCTTCGCCCCAGCCGGTCAGCCGCTGCTCCGCGTCGTGGGTGAAGTAGTATTTGGTCGCGCTGGCCGCACCGGTGGATGCTATGGTGCGGTGGGTCAAGTCCGGCATCTTATTGACCAGAAACCGCAACGTGGTCGTTTGGCATCGGTTGGGGTCAAACATGGTCCAATCAAAGGACTTGAACTTATCGAACTTGATGCGCTCTAGCAGCAACTCTGTGGCGAAAACGAACGGACCTTCTGGGCGATCAAAGTACTCGGTCGTGTACTTATCATTCTTCATCCGGGTTTGCACGATCTCCTTGGGCCCCAGCACCACCGTGAGCCGGCGGACGTACTCTTGGCCGGTTCCGGTGATCGTCGTCTTGACGGTGTTGATTTCGACCGGGCTGAAGCGCGGCGTCATCTTGGTCTCGATGACCGTATTGAATCGATTACCGTTGGGTGCTTTGGTTTTTGTGTCGTGGCGATAGTGGTACCAAAGCTTGCCCTCTTCGTCCTTTTGCGCCGTGAGCGTCATTTCGCTATATCCAAACGGGCGGTTGGCCAGGGTCAGCTTGAAGTAGTACGTCTCGTTATAGCCGTCCGGTAGCGGCTCCAACTCCTGCAAGGCCAGTTTGCCGCGACTGACGGCGTAGGTGTCCTGGGCCAAGACCGACGGCGTCGATGCCAGGGCCACTCCGCACGCTAACGCCGCGACGGATTTCCAATGCATAGTCAGTCTCCCGGAGATTCGTCATCGCTTAAAAGGACCGGCCTATGTTACGGTCCAAAGGGCTCGAGGCTCAATCACCCGGCCCAACCCGTTGCGCGGCTGTTACCGATGTCCAAAGGCATCCCCAATTCGCCCGACGCGCCTCGAGCCGGTCCCCAGCGGTTTGTCGGGCGGATGGCCGCTCTACCCGCGTTGACTTTCGGCGACCTCGCCCTAAAATTCGAGTCGAGGAAAATGAGCCAGGGACGCTACATTTTGTTTTTGGCCGGGCTCATGGCCCTGCCGTTCGGGCCGGCCGATGCTGCGCCCAAGCCGGCGCTGGCCCTTGGCCACTGGCAGTTGGACTTCGCATTCCACGATCCAGCCCGGATCAGCGTGACCCTGCCCGGTGATGATCGCCCCAGCACGGTCTGGTACGTGCTCTACTCGGTGACCAACCTGACCGGTCGGGAGGTCGACTTCTATCCGGTTTTTGATTTGGTGACTGACACCTTTCAGGTCGTCGAGGGCGGGCGGGGCATCCATCCTGACGTTTACCAGGCCATTCGGGACCGTCACGCCCGCCAGTACCCATTTTTCACCATGCCCAAGGACGTGCTGGGGACGTTGCGCCAAGGCGAGGACAACACCCGGACCGCGGCCATCGCCTTTCGCGATTTCGACCCCCAGGCCAGCCGTTTTACGGTCTACGTGGCCGGTCTGTCGGGCGAAATGGCCCGCGTGGCCAACCCCACCTTCAATCGCGACCTGCCGGAGTCCGATAACAACCGTCCATTCTTCGTGCTCCGCAAGACCCTGGCGGTCACCTATGAGTTGCCAGGCGACGCCCAATCGCGTAACCTGGCGGACCCCATTCGCGTCAAGCGGGAATGGGTCATGAGATAGGTGGGCTAATAACTGACCCAGATTGGGGTTCGGCGGAAATAAGCGGCCCTTACTGATGTAGCAATGAACTCTTGGCCGGTGGTGGCCTGGATGGCCCCGGATCAAGCAGTCGGGAGTAGGTATCGTGGCACACAAAAAGGGACAAGGCTCCAGCCGAAACGGCCGGAATAGCAATCCTCAGTTTCGGGGCGTCAAACGATTCGGGGGTCAGTCAGTCAGGACCGGGACCATCCTGATCCGCCAATGCGGCACCCCATTCCTGCCCGGCAAGAACGTGGGCCGGGGTCGTGACGACACCCTTTTCGCCCTGAGCGATGGCATCGTGGCCTTCCGCGGGCGCCGGGTGGACGTCAATCCCATCGAATCAGACTAGCGACCCGGCATCGGCGAGGCCGGTCGTCGTTAGCGCCATACACAACAACCCAGGAGGGCGTTCCGGCAAGGTCGTCCTCTTTTTGCATACCCATGTTCATCGATGAAGCCGAGATCTACGTGCGTGGCGGCGACGGCGGCCACGGTTGCGCCAGCTTCCGCAGAGAGAAGTACATTCCGCGCGGAGGCCCCGACGGGGGTGACGGCGGCAACGGTGGCAATGTCGTCCTGCGAGCAGTGGCGGGCATCGACACCCTGCTTGATTTTGTCGGCAAACACCACTGGCGAGCCGAAAACGGGCGACCCGGTGAGGGCAAAGAGAAAACCGGCCGGGGCGGGCGCGATCTGCAGGTCGAGTTGCCTCCGGGGACTTTGGTTTACGATCGCGAGACCGGTGTGCTCCTCAAAGACCTGACGCCGGACGGGACCGAGACCGTTATCGCTGCGGGAGGCCGGGGCGGGCGGGGCAACAAGAAATTCGCCACCTCGACGCACCAGACCCCGCGGGAGTGTGAGCCGGGTCAACCCGGCGAGGAACGCTGGCTCAAACTCGAACTCAAGCTGATCGCCGACGTGGGGCTGGTTGGAATGCCCAACGCCGGCAAGAGCACCCTGTTGTCTCGGCTTTCCAAGGCTCGCCCCAAGATCGCCGACTATCCTTTCACCACGCTCAAACCCCAACTGGGCATCGTGGAATTGCCGGGCTATCGCCGCTTCGTCATGGCCGACCTGCCGGGGCTGATCGAGGGGGCCCACCGGGGCACCGGGTTAGGTGATGCATTCTTGCGCCACATCGAGCGCACACATATCCTGCTCCATCTAGTGGACGTCAATCCGCCGGAGGGTGAGCCTTCGCCCATCCAAGCCTATCGTGCCATTCGCAAGGAGTTGGCCGCCTACAGCCCCGAACTGGCCGCCAAGCCCGAACTTGTGGCTGCCACGAAGGTGGATCTGTCGCCGGAACGTGATGGCGTTCAAGCCCTGGCCGATCAAGTTGACGGCCAAGTCCTGGCCATTAGTGCCGTCAGCGGGACCGGGCTCGATGAGCTGCTGGATCACCTTTGGCGGCAGGTGCGCCCACTACGACAGGCCCCACCCAGCCCCGAACCCTTGCCCCTCCCGCCGCACCTTCGCAATCCGGAAGCCGACCCCCGGTAGTCACGCTCCGTATGTCAATCGCCCGCGGTCCGCTATAATGCATCGGGATTGAAACAGGACCCCCGTCATGCATAGGCAACTGGTGCCCGAACCGATTCGCCTGACCTACCAGGATTACTGTGCCCTGCCCGACGACGGTAAGCGGTACGAAGTCCTTGACGGAGGCCTCCGCGTGAGTCCATCCCCCACGACAAAACATCAGCGTGTGGTTTTCTTGCTTAGCCGCCTGCTGGCCCATCACGTTGAGCGCGAGAAGCTCGGTGAGATTCTGGTGGCTCCGCTGGATGTCGTGCTCGGTCCGAACGACGTGGTACAGCCTGATGTGGTCTACGTTTCCCAGGCCAACGCTTCCATCATCACCGACGACAACATTCAAGGCGCCCCCGATCTGGTGATCGACGTGATTGCCCGCAGCAATCCACAACTGGACACCCGCGACCAACGTCAGGTTTACTCCCGTTGCGGCATCCCCTTCTACTGGATCGTGGATCCTTGGCGCCAAACTCTCTTGGAGCTCCAGCGGGTCGAGAAAGACTATGCCGAGGTGACCTGCTGCCACGCCGGAGACCGTCTAACGCCCCAGTTATATCCCGATCTTGTCATCGAGGTGGACACCCTATGGACTCCGACCCGATGATCGCTTCGGGGCAACCCGCCGACGGCGACGAACCTGCGGTGAACCTGGACCCACCCCTGAGCGACCGGGCCATTCTCGTCCTGGATGTGGGCAACAGTTCCATCACGGTGGGGGCGTGGGACGCTATGTCTGTGCACGCTTCCCGGTCCGTGGCCCCGGATGACCGCACCGCTCTGTCCGCTTCGATCCAATCGCTAGGTGAACTTTTTCCAAACGGCAGGCCCCTGGCGGTGGCGATGGCCTCGGTGGTTCCCGAGGCCGAGGCATGGACGCGCGAGGCGGTCGCCAGCCTGGGGGATTCCGCTGCACTGCTGGTCGGCGACGACCTGCCCCTGCCCATGCCGGTGGCCCTCGGGAGACCGGACCAGATCGGTACCGATCGGGTGTGCGCCGCAGCGGCTGCCTTTGAGCGGACCCAGCACGCCTGCACCGTCGTGGACTTCGGCACGGCTGTCACCGTGGATCTGGTCGACGACGACGGCACCTTCGCCGGCGGGGCCATCTTCCCGGGGCTGGGTCTTCAGGCCCGCATTCTGTCCGAGGGCACCGCCAAACTACCGCTGATCGTCCCAACCCAGCCCGAGCAGGCCGTCGGCCGAGACACGTCGGAGGCCATTCGCAGCGGTTTGTGCTTCGGTCTGCCCGGTGCGGTGCGGGCCCTGGTGGAGCGCTATGCCTCTGAGCTGGGTACCTGGCCTCAGGTCGTGGCCACCGGCGGCGATCTGCCCGCCATGCTGGAGCTATGTGATTTCATCGATACTCCCGTGCCCGACCTGACCCTCATGGGCGTGGGCTTGGCCTATGCCCGGTCGGTGGACGCGACTCGGTCATGAAACAAACTGCGGATGCCGCCTCGGTCCGGTGCCGTGTGCTGACCGGAGCAGGTGTCGGGGCCATCGCGGTGGTCCGGGTCTATGGGCCCGGCACGCGGGACGCGTTGGCCAACCTTTTCGAGCCGAATCACTCGCCCCCGGCGCGCCGGGACCATTCGGCATTTCCAATCCCAACCGACAGCGGACGCCTTTCCTACGGCAACCTGACGCATGGGGGGCAACAGGTGGATGACGCCGTTTTGGCAATGCGCGTCCTACCCGACGGCACCGATGCGGCCGACATCAACGTCCACGGAGGCGTGCGGGTGGTTCAGCGACTGCTCCTGGCATTGCAATCGCAGGGGGCCAGCGTTGACCAGCCGACGGGCCTGACGCAGTCGGATTGGCCTGCCCGGCACCTCATCGACGTGGATGCCTACCAAGCGGTGGCCTCCGCCGCGACCCGACGCGCCGTGGCATTTATCCTGAATCAACGCACGGAACTTCCCAAACACGCGGTCAAGCTGATCGGCCTGGCCCGGGAAGATCCCCAAACAGCCCAGAAACAGTTGGCCCGGCTGGCAGAGACGCTCCAGACCGGACGCATCATGATCCGAGGGGCCACGGTGGCCATTCTAGGGCCGCCCAATGCCGGAAAATCCACGCTGGCCAATCGCCTCTTTGGACGGGTCATGTCCGTAGTCGCGGACCAGCCCGGCGTGACCCGTGATTGGGTCGCCCAGCCCACAGCCATGGAGGGCATTCCGGTGACACTGCTGGACACTGCCGGCCTGCGTCCAGCCACCGATGCCGATGAAGCCCAGGCCATTCAACGTGGAATCGAACGCTGGGCGGACGCCGACCTGCGCCTGCTCGTACTGGACCGGGCCGACGTCTGGCCCGAGGGGTTTATCGATCGTCTCGAGGGCATGCTCGCCCCGGATCATCTACTGGTGGTCGTTAACAAAAGCGATCGCCCGGGACGTTGGCCGATTTCCCGGCTGCCGACGGCGTGGCGTCGCCGAGCCCGTAACATTTCAGCCACCCGTGGTGATGGGGTGGATGCCCTGCGGGCCGACATCGTTGCCGGCTTGCTGCCTCACCCCGATTGCCTAGACCGGCCATGCCTATTTGCCGCCCGCCAGTTCGACTGCGTTCGAGGCATCCTGGCCTGTGAATTGTCCGTCGGGCCTGAACTGGCCACACGAATTGCGCGTGAATTACTCGGCTCCCGGTTGCCCCGGCAGAGCGGCGAGGAAATATAGGGCGTTTGGCCCGGTGGGCGCTTGCCGGGATATTCGTAGGAACCGGCGCGGTTTTTGGGTTGAAGGATGGGGATAGCTCGCTTAGAGTCATGTGCCACCTCGCCTAACAGGCTGTGCGAGAATGAATAGAGTCAAGTTTTACAGGGAATCGGTCTGACCGATGGCCATTGAAGACGAATCCGAACTCGGGCGGAAGTTGGTCGAGCGCAAACTGGCCACCACGGACGAGATCGAATTGTGCAAGTCCCATAAGCACGACCTGGAGGCCGAGGGCAAGCGCGTCTCACTGGCCGATGTCTTGATCGACCATGGCTATTTGACCCGATCCCAGATTTCTCGCCTGGAACGATCCATGGACGATGATTCCATGTATCGCCCAGCCCAGCAGATTCCCGGCTTTCAGATTCTGGGCAAATTGGGCCAGGGCGCCATGGCCACGGTGTTCAAGGCCAAGCAACTCAGCCTGGACCGATTCGTGGCTATTAAAGTCCTGCCCAGGCGCTTCAGCGAGAACCAGGAGTTCGTGGACCGGTTCTATCGCGAGGGCCGGGCCGCTGCCCGACTCAACCACCCCAACATCGTTCAGGCCATCGACGTCGGCGAAGCGGGGGGCTACCACTTTTTCGTCATGGAATACATCGACGGCAAGACGGTGTACGACACCCTCTCGGGCGGCAAGCCTTTCGATGAGGCGACGGCGCTTCGCCTCGTGCTGCAAACCGCTTATGCGTTGGAGCACGCCCACGCCCGCGGTTTCATTCACCGCGACGTCAAGCCCAAGAACGTGATGATCACCCACAGCGGCGAGGTGAAACTGGCCGACATGGGCCTGGCCCGGGATATCAGCGACTACGAGACCGCCAACGCCGAGGCCGGGCGGGCCTACGGGACTCCCTATTACATCAGCCCGGAACAGATTCGCGGCGAGATCAACATCGATTTCCGGGCGGACGTTTACTCACTAGGGGCCACGTTCTATCACATGGTCACAGGCCGGGTGCCGTTCGAAGGCTCCACGCCGTCTGCCGTAATGCACAAACACCTCAAAGAGCCCCTGATCCCACCGGACCACATCAACACGACACTTTCTTCGGGCATCGGGGAAATCATCGAGGTGATGATGGCCAAGAAACGCGACGATCGCTATCCCTCGACCAAAGAGCTCATCGCAGACCTGGAGGCGGTTGCGGCGGGCGAGGCGCCCTTTCAAGCTCGAAAAAAATACGATCCAGCCATGTTGGAAACCCTGGCTTCCAGCGGCGAGACCATATCCAATGTGACCGCCGCAGATCTCGACCCCGCGCTGAATCAGCCCAAACGGTCGCTGGTCGTTTTGCTGCTCATCTTAGCCCTGGGGCTGAGCATCCTGATTAACATCGCTTTAATTGCCGGCGGATAACCACACGGAGTTGAGCGCTGCCCATTGGGAGAAAACCGCGGGGTCCTGCGGGGGTCCGGTTCGAGCCCCGGCTTGACGGGTGCGGTCCGGTGAGTAGACGGTCTTCGAGAGAATTTAATCGGCCGGCTTATAGACGCTGCCGTGACCTTCCACCTTGGCCCCCCATTCCTCGCTGGTGCCTATCAGTCCATCCGGGACTTGGTCGAGTTCCACTTCGGCCAGCACGGTGCGGTACACCAGGGGCTTGCCGATCTCCAGCGGTTTGTTGCAGATGAAGGCATTGGTATGGAAATTGGGGTCTTTTATCCACTCGCCGGTTTCTTCGTTTTTGATGCGGTGCCAGAATCGGATCAGGACCGTCTTGACTCCCCACCCATGGGTCTCGGTAATTGTGAATTCCAGGACGCTCTTATTGCCGTCCATTTTGGCTTCGAGCTGAACATCGAACTCGGGTTCCTCGTCGGTCTTGACGCCTCCGATATCGCGCATGAAGCCCGACGGGGGTCTGCCGGTGCTCACGGCCATGTCGGGCGCCGTGTCGACGGCCGGGGCGCAGATTTTCCAGGCGGCCAAGCCGACCAAGACGATGACCAGGACTATGACCAGGGGTTTGTTCATTGGCAATCTCGCATTAGGGCCGGCGGGGCATCGCTGGGCCGCGCCGCCGCGGTAGGGCCCGCCCAGGCCTGCTTCCAGGGTATTTATAACGTCATTGGCCGCGTCTGCCTACGGGCCTGTCACGCCGACGCTGGTCGTATCAGGGGGGGCCGTGTGCGGGCTTGGGGGATCAGGCAGTCGCGCCAGGCCGGTCATCAGCCACATGCCGTCGTGGCGGACAGAGACATAGGGCCGCTGCCAGCACCGCCCCGGAAAGGGCCATGATCACCGATCGGGTGGGCTGGCGACAAAAGACCGCGTCGTAGTCAGCGGCCGGGAGGTGGCTGACCCAGCGGGCCACCGGGGCAGGCGGGGCTACGGGTTCGGCCG